>DATMJU010000433.1:0-12731 GCA_035553795.1 Vicinamibacterales bacterium | reverse complement strand
GCTCGGAACGAATCGAATACTTTCCTATTCGTTGTTTCGCTCCGATAAAATCTGACTCCGTCAGATGAACGTCATACTCGCTGAAGACGATCTCGATATCCAACTGGTCGCACGCCTTGCGCTCAAGCGCGCCGGCTTCATTGTCAAAGTCGTGAACAACGGCCAGGAGGCGCTTGACGCGGTCAAGCAGCAGCCGCCTGATGTCATCCTGCTCGACTGGATGATGCCGGAGCTCGACGGGCCGGAAACCTGCCGCCGCCTCAAGGCCGACCCCGAAACGGCTTCCATTCCGGTCGTCTTCCTGACGGCGAAGTCCCAGGAGACCGAGATCCAGCGCGGTCTGAGCCTCGGTGCCGCGGGCTATGTCACCAAGCCGTTCGACGCCCTCACCCTGGGCCAGCACGTGAAGGACATCGTCAGCAAGATACGTCCGTGACAATCAGGACCCGCGCGTTTGCCGCCCTGTGGGTGATCGCTGTTCTGGTCGCGGGTACGATCGGCTTCATCCTCTTCGGCTTGAACGTCGCCGCCCCGCGCATGGACGCGGAGCGGCAGCGCATTTCGGAAGTCCTCCAGGTTCATGGCTCGCTATGGCGGGTGCTGGTCGAGCTGAAGCACGACCAGTACGATTTCGCGGCCACTGATCTACCGTCGCTCCGCGAGCGCGTGCAGCGCGGGCGCAGCGCCGTCGCTGACTACCTGGCCCGGCAAGCCACGCTGATCCGGCATCCCGAACAGAAAGCCCGCCTCGAGCAGATTCGCGCGGCCTTCGAAACGTGGACCGCCAACTGGGACAACACCCGTCCGCAGTCAGGCTCGCCCGAAATGCTGCTGACGCTCAGCAACGACAACTTCTCGACGCTCGAGGGGTTGCTCGTCGAGTTCGACCAGCGGGAACGTGAGCTATGGAGCGACGCGATTCTGGTAATGACTCGCAGTCGCGCCTTCTTCTTCTGGGTCATCTCTGCGCTGGCCGCCGTCGGCATGGTGGCCATGGCTTTCGTGATCCTCTCGACCAAGCGTTCGATCCTCGATCCGCTGACCGAGCTGACCGAATCCGCGCAGCGCATCGAGGGTGGCGACTTCAGCGCCGCCCACCAGACCTTGCGGTCCGATGAGATCGGCGTGCTGATCAACTCGTTCGCGAAGATGGTCCAGTCACTGCAGTTGCGCGAGCGCGAGCTGGCCAGCGCGTTGAGCGAATCCCGCGAGCTGGCCACCGTGACCGCCGAATCGCGCCGCCGCGTCGAGGCCGCGCACGCCGATCTTCTCGCGACGCTCGAGACCGTGCCGGCCGCGTTGATGATCTTCAATACCGACGGCAGCGTGCGCCTGCGCAATCGTGCCGCGACGGAAGTGATGGGCATCGAGCCGCAGAATCCCGAGCTGCGCCGCAACTACTGGGACCGGTTCAAGCGTATTCACAAGGACGGCTCGTCGATTCCGCGCGACCAGTGGATTTCATCGCGCGCGCTGCGCGGCGAGATCATCAGGAACGAAGAGCTCGAGATCCACCATCCTGACGGACGGGTGTTTCCGATCCTTGCGAGCGGCGCGCCGCTCCGCAACGAGCTCGGCCACGTCGCCGGCGCCATCGTTGCGTTCCAGGACATCGCGAAGATGCGCGAGGTCGACCGCATGAAGGACGAGTTCGTGTCGATCGTCAGCCACGAGCTGCGCACGCCGCTGACATCGATTCGCGGCTCGGTGCAACTGGTCCTGGACGAGCCAGAGGCGGTGCCGGACGCCGAGCACCGCATGCTGCTGCAGATCGCGCTGAACAATTGCGAGCGCCTGGTCCGCATCATCAACGACATTCTCGACGTCTCGAAGATCGAGTCGGGCAACCTCACACTGCGCAAGAAGGCCGCTCACGTCGCCGAGCTGGTCCGCATGTCCATTGACGTGGTCGCCAACCCCGCCAGGGCAGCGAAGGTCACGCTGGCCGCGAATATTCCCGCCAACATCCGCCCCGTGATGGTCGACCCCGATCGCATCGTCCAGGCACTGGTGAACTTGTTGTCGAACGCGGTCAAGTTCGCGCCGCAGAATTCGACGGTGACGGTCACCGTCACCGGCTCCGAGCACATGGTGACCATTGCCGTCGCGGACCAGGGAGAAGGCATCGCGCCGGAGAACCTCAATCGCCTGTTCCAGAAATTTCACCAGGTCGACAGCTCCTCGTCCAGGCGCAAGGGAGGCACGGGACTCGGTCTCGCCATCACCAAGGCGCTGGTCGAGCAGCACGGCGGCCGGATCTTTGTCGACAGCGAAGTCAACAAGGGCACGCGCTTTTCGTTCACGCTGCCGACTGCCTCAGACGCTGAGGCCGCCCAGGTCGCGCCGGTGGTCATCGACAAGCACGGCGCTGCGCTGCTCGTGGCCCGCCGCGTACTGATCGTTGACGATGATGATGATTTCCGCGGGTTGATGAAGGCGCAGCTCTCGAACGCCGGGTACACGGTGCTGGACGCTCGCGATGCGGCATCCCCGCTTCACATCGCGCGCACCAACGTGCCGGACGTGATTACGGTGGACCTGCTGATGCCCGGCATCGACGGCTGGGCGTTCATCGACAAGCTGCGTCAGGAGCCGGCGCTCGCCAACATCCCAATCGTCGTGGTCTCTGGCGCTGCTGATGCGAAGGCCGGCTCGCGGCTACCCGTGGACGTGTCGGTGGTCGCGAAGGGCGAAGGCCACGACCGGCTGCTGCGCGAGATCAGCCTGGCGCTCGCCGGGCGTCGTGGTGCTGCGATCCTGGTGGCTGAAGATGATGCCGATCTCCGCGGAGTGCTGACCGCGTCGCTGACGCGCAACGGTCACCGCGTGATCCCCGCGCGCGACGGCGCCGAGGCCCTCGCCGCAATCGAGCGCGAGCAAGTCGATCTGCTGGTCCTCGATCTCGTGATGCCCAACATCGACGGCTTCGAGGTTCTCGCGAAGCTGAAGGAGCTGCGTCAGGGTGCCACGATACCGGTCATTGTCGTGACCGGCACCGATCGATCGACGACCGAACTGCAAGCGCTGCGTCTCGGGGCCAACGTGTACCTCACGAAGCCCATCGAGGCCGCAGCGCTTACCGAACAGGTCACCCGTCTACTGACAACCTGACCGCCTGGCTAAATAATCCCTGGGCGGGACCGCCTGATGACCCGTTCGCCTGTTGGCCCGTTGGCCTGAATCGTGGCCTTCAGCGTCATTTCCTTCTTGTCACGAACCACGACGAGCGTCGCTTCACCGGTGAAGTCTTCGAGTTCGCGCAGCAGATCGTCCGAGTCTGCAACGCTGCGGCCGTTGAACGACACGATCACATCGCCGGCCTTCACACCCGCCTTCGACGCGGCTGAGTCAGGCGTGACGCTCGATACCAGCGCGCCGCCGTTCTTCACGCCAAAGTAGGACTCGAGATCGTCGGTGAGTGACTGCACCGTGACGCCCAGCCGTCCACGCGGCTGCGTCATGTACGGCATCACGCGCTCGGGCAGCCGATACTCGAAACGGCGGGGTTCGCGGCCCTCGAAGCGGAACTCGCGCATGCCGCGCTCGGCCTCGCGCATCGCCCGATCGACCTCTGGACCGAAGTTCCAGGTCATTCGGCTCGTCTCCGGCGTCGCGTTGACCGTCTGGCGTTTGCCATCGCGCATCAACGCAATCGACACGGACCGGCCTTCGGGTGTCTCCTGCACCAGCCGCGTGAACTGCCGCGCGCTGCGCACCCGCTCGCCGTCGAACTCCACCACCACGTCCCCGGGTTTGATCCCGGCCTTGTCCGCCGGGCTTTCCGGCGTCACATCGTCGATCTTCACGCCTGGTGTCGCAGCCTTCACGTCGAGGTCGCTGACCATCACGCCTAACTGCGCCCCGCGGGTGTCCAGCATCATCACGTCAGGTCGCTGGACCTGGACCCGGCGACCTGGCTCCGCCTGTACGCGGATGCCCTGCGCATCGAGGCTCGACACCGCGGCGCCGACCATGCCCGCCAATCCGAGACAAAACATTCCGAATTTCACGTTCTTCATAGGAAGCAACTCCTTACAGAGACGTTTGACGTATCAAACGGCCGGAGAGTCGGGGCTTTAGCCCGTTACAATTCAGCAATGGTTGACGAGGCGAAAGGGGGCCGAAGCCCCGAAGGGGCGAAGTCGCGCCGAAGCGGCGAAGCCGCGAAGGCGGAGATCCTCGAGCGGGCTGAGAGGGAACGCGTCAAGTTCCTTCGCCTTCAGTTCACCGACATTCTCGGCGTCATCAAGAACGTCGAGGTCCCGGACCGCCAGTTCGGCGAAGCCCTCGACGGCAAGATCATGTTCGACGGCTCCTCGATCGAAGGCTTCGTGCGCATCGAAGAGTCGGACATGTATCTCAAGCCCGACCTGTCAACCTTCCAGGTCTTCCCGTGGGCGGATGCCAACGGCGCGCGTGTCGGCCGCCTGATCTGCGACATCGCCAATCCGGATGGCAGCCCCTTCGCCGGTTGCCCGCGCACAACGCTGAAGAAGGTCATCACCATGGCCGCCGATCGCGGCTTCAAGATGATGGCGGGACCCGAGACCGAGTTCTTCCTGTTCCTGCGCCGCGACGGCAAGCCCACCACCGAGACGCACGATCGCGCAAGCTACTTCGACCTCGCGCCGATCGATCTCGGCGAGGACGTGCGCCGCGAGATCGTTGTCGCCCTCGAGCAGATGGGCATGCACGTCGAGGCCGCGCATCACGAGGTCGCGCCCGGCCAGCACGAAGTCGATTTTCACTATGACGATGTGTTGACGACGGCGGATAACGTCAGCACGTGCCGCTTCATCGTCAAGAACGTCGCGCTGAACAACAACCTGCACGCGACCTTCATGCCGAAGCCGATCTTCGGCGTCAACGGATCGGGCATGCACACGCATCAATCGCTGTTCAAGGACGGCGAGAATGCGTTTTTCGATCCGAATGCGGAGATTCAGCTCAGCCAGACGTGCCTGCACTACGTCGGCGGCCTGCTGCAGCACGCGAAGGGCTTCTGCGCGATCACCAATCCGCTGGTGAATTCCTACAAGCGCCTGGTGCCCGGCTTCGAGGCGCCGACGGCGATCGCGTGGTCGGAGAAGAATCGCAGCCCGCTGGTCCGCGTGCCGGCCGCGCGCGGCACCGCGACGCGGCTCGAGCTGCGCATGCCGGATCCGTCGTGCAATCCCTACCTCGCGCTCGCGATGATGCTCCGCGCCGGGCTAGACGGCATAGACAAGCAGATCGATCCGGGCCCGCCGGTGAACAAGAACATCTACAAGATGAGCCACCGCGAGCGCCGGCACTTGCGCATCGACGATCTGCCGGCCAACCTGAGCGAAGCGCTGGATGAGTTTGAGAAGGACGCGCTCGTAAAGGAGACCCTGGGCGAGCACATCTTCACGCACTTCCTCGAAGCGAAGCGCGAAGAGTGGGACGAGTATCTCCGCCATGTCTCGCCCTGGGAAATGGACAGATACCTCGGCGTGTACTGAGCGATCGTCCGTCCACGGGGACATAAACCCCACAAATCAGGCCTAAAACGTCTGGCACAACCCTTGATATCTCAAGGCATAGCCGCGGCGGATCACCGGAGGGCGAACTATCAGGCAGGCGCTGGCATCGCCGCCTTCCGGCCGCACGATTCACGATTCCGTCCGCGGCCCTCTGCATTCAGGGGCCGTCCTGAGCGAGGAACAGTTCATGCAATGAACTGTTCAGAGTCGAAGGACATGGAGAAGCATATGAACAGCTCAAAGAACCTCGTGTTTGGATTGATCATCGCGATCGCGGCCATTAGTGGCGCATGCGCCTCGATGGGTTCGCGCTCAATCTCCGAGGTGAAGACCAATCCCGGCAAGTTCCACGACAAGACGGTGACCGTGGAAGGGGTGGTGACCTCGTCCTTTGGTATCCCGCTGGTCCCGTTCAAGGTCTACCGGGTCAGTGACGGCACGGAAGAGATGCTGGTGGTCTCGGACGATTCACGCATCCCGAGCAAGGATGCCCGGGTCCAGGTCCGCGGCGAGGTCAAGGAAGTCGGCGTCTTCGGCGGCCGCTCCTTCGGGCTCCACCTGCGCGAGAAGTCGATTAAGTATAGGTAAATAAAGGGGATCTGGTCGCCAGGCTGTCGGGTCGTCAGGAGTATTGCCTGACGCCTGTGACTACCTGGCGGCCTGACTACCTGCCCACCTTGTGAAATCTAGTACAATGTCTGGCTGTGGAAGCTATTGAACATCCCTCCCCACTAGTCGCGTTCATCAACCTGCTCTTCGCGCCGCTGGGGATCCACATTCCGGATCACATGGTGTTCGTGGCGCTGATCACGCTGCTGATCCTCTTCATCGGCCTGGCCATCCGCTCCTCGCTGAGCGTCGAGAACCCCGGCAAGCTCCAGATCATTCTCGAGGACGTCGTCTCGTTCCTCGTCGGCGTGCTCGAAGGCAACATGGGCGCGAAGGGCCGTCAGTACCTGCCCCTGCTCGGCACCATCTTCGTCTTCATCCTCTTCGGCAACCTGATGGGCCAGATTCCCGGCCTCGGTTCACCGACCAGCAACATCAACGTGCCGTTCGCGCTCGCGCTGACGCTGTGGCTCTACTACCACTGGCAGGGCATCAAGGCGAACGGGTTGATCGGCTACATCAAGCACTTCGCCGTAATGCCGGGCGTGCCGATTGTCATGTCCCCGCTGATCTTCGTGATCGAAATCATCAGCCACATGTCGCGCGTGCTGTCGCTGACGCTGCGCTTGTTCGGCAACATCTTCGGCGAGCACCTCGTGGTGCTGATCATCGCCAGCATCGTGCCGTTCCTGGCACCGCTGCCGATTCAGTTCCTGGGCCTGATCGTTGGACCGCTGCAGGCGTTCATCTTCCTGACGCTCGGCGCCATCTACCTCACCGCCGCCACGCACGTCGATCACCACGGTGACGAATACGGTGGCGACGCCGGTGGCCACCCCCATGCGCATGCGCATTAAATAAATTGGGTGATTGAAGAATCCTTGATTCCTTGACTCTTGGGTGATCGTCCATCGCCGATCGCCAATTGATTGGCGCATTCGTCAATCGCCGATCGTCAACAATCAAGGAATCAAGGAATCTTCATTCTTCAATTTGGTGATTGGTCCAAGCGAATTAATCTTGACCACCACCACCGTGCGATCGTCTGACTGCGGCGCATCGCCGCAGAAGTTCTGGACCGCGGTGAAGATGGCGTGGACGATGTCCTTTGACGGCGAGGCGTGCATGCGCTCGATCACTTCGATCACGCGATCGGCGCCGAACTCCTGGCTCTCCTCGTTGAAGGCTTCGAAGATCCCGTCCGAACACAGCACGAACACGTCACCGACTTCGAGTCCCACAGTCACATCGTCGTACTGAGAGCTGCCGAAGGAGCCGAGCGGGATCCCGGGCAGTTCGATCTGCACCGCCTTGCCGTTGCTGTACTTCACCGGGAACGGCAGGCCTGAGTTCGCGAACGTCGCGGTCTTCTTCTTGAACTCGAACATCGCGTAGCAAAGCGTGCAGTAGTACTCCTCGAGGTTGCGCTCGTGGAGGATGCGGTTCATGCCGGCGAGCAGCGCCGCAGGACCCGTCTCCTTCTTCTCGAGACGTCGACGGAAAGTACGGCCGCGCACCATCTCCCCGATCGCCGCGCCGTAGAGCGCCGCCGGCACGCCCTTGCCCGACACGTCGCCAAGGACGACGACGAGAGCGTTCGGCTCGGGTGAGAGGAAGTCGCAGATGTCGCCGCCAAGCTCGCGCGCCGGATCGAAATGCCAGGCCACGTCAACGCCACGCAGACGCTTCGGCAGCTCCTGCGGCAGGAGCGCCATCTGCACGCGTTGCGCAAGGCGCAGCTCTTTCTCGAAGCGCGCTTCGTTCGCCCTGATCGACTCGTAGAGCCGCGCGTTCTCGATCGCCACGGCGGCTTCCGATGCCAGCAGCGTCAGCAGCTTCACGTGCTTCTTGTTGAACGCGTTTGGTTCGGGGCTCTCGAGGTCGAACACGCCGATGCAGCGATCCTTGAGCAGCAGTGGCACGACCAGCTCGGAACGCACACCCGGCACCGCGTCGATGTAGCGCGGATCCTTTGTGACGTCGTGCACCAGCACCACTTCCTTGTGCAGCGCCGCGTAGCCGACCAGGCCTTCGCCGACCTTCACCGGCTCGAGGGCGCGCGGATCGTCGCCGAACCGGATCGTGACCTTGAGTTCGAGTTGCTGCGTCTCTTCGTCGAGCAGCGCGATGCCGAAGATGCGGTAGTCGATGACGCGCTTGATCAGGTGCGCGAGCCTGGTGAGCAGCTCATCCGGATCGAGGATGGCGCTCATCTCGTGGCCGATCTCCGCCAGCGTTTCCAGCGTCTCGGTATATTCGCGTTCGGATTCAAACAGCCGGGCCGTCGCAATCGCCTGGGCGACGTGTGCGCCGAACTGCCGCAGGATCCACTCGTCGCGCTCGGTGAAGTTGGCCTTCTTGTCGCTCAGCAGGTTGAGCGCGCCAATCACCTTGCCCTTGTTGCGTAGCGGCACCGCCAGCTGCGACTTCGCCCCTGGCACCACCGCCAGGTAACGCGGATCGGTATCAACGTCGTCCAGCAGGATCGTCCGCTGTTCGGCGACCGCGGTGCCGACAATGCCCTGGCCTTCCTTCAAGGTGAAGTGGCGGACGATTTCTTCGGGATAGCCGACCGCGTAGGCGATGCTCAGCTCTTCGCGCTCCTCGTTCAAGAGATACACGGAGAAGACCGTGAACGTCGTCAGGCGCGAGATGAGATGCGGGATCTTCTCGAGCAGTTCGTCGAGGTCCAGCACCGAGGTGACCTCTCGGCCCAGCTCGGCAAGAATTGCCAGGAGTTCTGCGTCGGACGGCGCGGAGCCGTCAGTACTGCTGTGCGGTCGTTGTTCCACCAGATCCTAGAGTGTAGTTCGTCGAGCGCTCGGCGGCATCACTCCTTTAGAAGGAGCGCGGGATCGACGCGCAACGCCCGCCTGGTGGGAACGACCGCCGCCGCCGTCGATGCAGCAATCAGCGTGAGCACGCTGGCGATCAGCAACGGCGTGTCAGTGAAGGAATGGTTGGAGAGAATCGCAGTGCCTGTTCGCCCTACCAGCCACGCTAACGGCACTCCCAAGGCTACGCCGACGCTCAATGACAGGGTGACCTCAGTCACCACGGCACCAATGATGCGCAGACGCTGCGCGCCCATTGCTACGCGAACGGCAAGCTCCTTCGCCCGCATGGTGACCGAGTGTGCCAGTGCCGCGAAGATGCCGGCGGCGCCAAGCAGGATGCCCATCGTTCCAAACACCGTTGACAGGGAGAACAGCACGCGTTCGCGGCCAACCAGCGTGATCAAGTGCTCGCGCACTGATCGGTAGACGCTGAGATAGTGGTGGTCGCCGGCTGCCACAACTGCGGCGAGCGCCGAAAACGGCATCCCGGCATGCGACCTGATCACGACGAATGATGTTCCCAGAGGCTGGGTGTCTTGAAGGTATGGACTGTAGACCGCCGCCAAGTCCTTGATCCGCACATCACCAGGACTGAAATCGGCAACCACTCCAACAATGGTCAGCGTCCGCTTCGACGGAATGAGCACGAGGGGCTGGCCAACGGGATCTTCAGCGGGGAAGAGACGCCGTGCCAACGTCGTGTTGACGATTGCCACTCGGGCGCCCTCGGCATCGTCGCCGGAGTGAAAGTCGCGGCCCGAGACCAGTGGGACACCGAGGGTGCGGAAGAACCCCGGTGATAGTTTGAACTCTCTGACACCTGTGGACACCTCCGAGCCGGGCCTTGCGGCCGGGAGTAGTGCCGATAGATGTCGCTGCTCGGTCGTGGGGAACGTGTTCGACATCGCAGCCGACTCGACTCCTGCATGTCTCTCGATATCGCTGACGAGCTGCTCGATGTACGCGCCGCGATCGAATCGCTCGGCGCCGGAGAGTCGTTCGAGTCGTCCCCAGGATAGGCCCTCAGGCGAATAGCCTGGATTGATCCTGTTGAGCATGATCAGATGCTTCGTGGCGAGCATCGCCGCGAAGACCAAGACCAGTGTCACCGCTGCTTGTGCCATCAGCAACCCGCTGCGCCACGGAAGAGTGGATCCGGTGGAGTTGGGGCGCAGGATGGCTCGCGTGTGCCGTATCGAGAGCAAAGTGGCGGGACCGCTAAGCGCGAACATCAAGCTGGCCGTCGTCAACGCCACTAACCAGAGTTGCTCAGCCGTCGGGGCAAGGCGCATCGTGAGCGGCAGAAATCCGATCCACAACTGTTGCGCGACCAGACCTGTCACCACCACCGAAACCAGCATCGCCCCGGCTGCCGAGGCGATGGCAACCAGCAGTGTCTCGACGGCAAGCAGACGAACGATCATCGGGGAATCGGCACCCACCGCGGCCAGCGTCTTGAGCTCGGACGCCCGATGCGCCGCCCGCGCCACCCACAATCCGGACACATTCGCCGCCGCCATCAACACCAGGAGGGACGAGAGTCCGACGAGCAGATACAGCGCTTGCGCGTACTGCTTCCGGAGATCAGAGATTCCCCGCTGCACCGACTCAACTTCAAGATTCGCGGGGTCGGCGGCCGGAGCTGGGCGCGAACTGCTGATCGGGGTCGTCGCTCGCCACCACTCGGACCATTTGCTGCGCAAGTCCACTCGCAACTGGTCGATCGCCGATGGGCTTGATACTCGCGCGATCCCATAGAGTGCGACGGTGCGCGGCGCCTGGCCCATCAGCGTGCTTGTCAGGCCCAGGGGAACGACGATGTCAGGTCCCTGATCGACATGCATGCCGGCGAACGATTGGGGCAGCACGCCAATGATGGTCAGCGGTCGTCCCTCAACCGTCAGGATCTTGCCGATGATCTGCTGATCGCCGTTATGAGCGCCCTTCCAGAATGAGTAGGCCAGCACCACGACAGGCGCCGATTCCCCGACCAACGGAGCATCTTGTTCACTGATCAAGCGTCCATGAAGAGGTTCGACACCAAGCAGCCCGTAGCAGCTTCCAGAGAATGCTTCGAGGCCCTTCCGCGAGATCCGCTCGCCCAACTGCACGCCGACGGCGCCTCTGGAGTATCCGCAAACCGGACCGACCGTCCCGATGGAGTTTTGCAACGCGGCCAGGGTTTCGCCCGGAATGCCGAGAAGCGCCTCTCCGATCATCGGTGCAATGGACACCAGTTGCTCGGGCGCCCGAACATCGAGAGGACGCAGGACTATGGCATTCAGCAACACCGCTGCCGCACCGGCCGCACCGACGGCGATCGCAAGCGTCGCAGCCGAAAAGGTGGTCGCTAGCGGTGACCGGCGAAGTCTGCGAAGCGCGAGCTTAAAGGTGATCGCCATGTACGCCTCCCAATCGGGCAGAGGCTACCGTCGGCGAGGTCGCTCGTCAAGCGGCACCAGAAGAGCCACGGGGAGGCATGGGCTCCCCGTGGAAGGACTGACTAGTTGCCCCAAACGATGTTGTCCTCGAATCCTTCCGGGTCTGCCCCGGAGTTCGAGTTCAACGTACGTTCGGCCAGCGAACCGTGAGCGGTGAGCTCTGGCTTCACGTACCCTTTTGGTGCATTCGCCTTGACTGGTAACTCCGTCTGCTTTTTCTGCATTTCCTTCTCCTTGTTGTCGGGGGAACCTTCGGCCGCTACGCGGCCATCAACTCCGGTCGCTTCGCGCGCGCTGACAGCCATGTCTCCAGGCTGAGCGCAAAGTACAGGTGGCGGGCCGATATTCGACCGGCCGCAGCGTCATCAATCGCCTGCTCAACTCGAGCGGGCTCAATCACTCCCAGGTCACCGAGGATTGGATTCTTCAGTAGCAACCGGAGTCGCCCCCGATGATGCCTGAACGCCCAAACGACCCTTGGCAACACCAGCGAGCCTTTCGTATGGCGGTCGAGAATCACGTCCGGGACGATGCCGGCCATTGCTCGGCGCAAGATCGGTTTCGGCTGGGAGAAACTCGTTCTGTGCCGCCAGTCCAATGACAGGCAGAACTGCACGAGCGGCAGGTGGAGCAGAGGATGACGCAGGCTGACCTCGAGATGGCGCCACCCCTGGAGTCCCCCCGGTATCTCGGTGAATCTCTTGGCGACCCGCTCAGTGCAGACAGCCCCGGCCCATCCGCGTATGACATCTCTTTCGACTTGCAGCGCTCTGAACTCTCGATCCGTGAGGAACTCCTCCCGCAACCACGCCGGCCGCTCGGCGGGCGCGCGAAGCAGTCGGCGCTGGATGGCGACCGGCAGCAAGGGAGTCAACAACTCGCGGTATCCTTCGCGCCAGAAGTTGCTGCGATTCTGAATCGTCCAATCGGTGAACACCTCCGCCGCGTCGGCGACCCTTGCTTGACGGGCGAGGTCGAGCGCGTGAGCGCAGGTGAGCGGCAGGTAGTAGTCCGGTCCAATCCCGCTGAGCAACGCATCGCATCGTCGCCGTCTGAGCTCTGCACTTAGAAACCTGTCCCGTTTCCAAAACGGGTAATCCCTCGATGGCATCGGCGTCAGCGGCGGAGGGGCGCCATCGCTGTCCCACGGGCATGGATCGGCGATGGTGATCGATTCGAGCGGGTATTTCTTCAACACCGCCGTCGCGAACTGCCGCTCGTCGCCTTCACCAATCGAATCGACAAAGGTGACCGTGCCCCGCACGTTCACGTCATTCGACCGTTGCTGTAGCCACCCTGCGATCGACGCCACTGAAGAGGAATCGTGACCACCACTGAGA
>DATMJU010000432.1:0-12587 GCA_035553795.1 Vicinamibacterales bacterium | reverse complement strand
GTGCGTCAGCTCGATGGTTTCGGAGGGGCCGTCAAAGCCCACGGTGTGCGTGCCGGGCACATGCCCGACGCGCGACGACGAGACGTCGATCGGCCGCGTGTACCCCGCTCGCTCCATTCCCTGCTTGATGGTGATGGCCGTGCCTGAAGGCGCGTCCTTTTTCATGATGTGGTGCGACTCGTGCAGCCACGCGCCGAACTCGGGATGCTTCGCGAAGTTGCGGCTGGCCTCCTCGACGGCAAGTTGAAAGATGTTCATCCCCAACGAGAAGTTCGACGCCGCGAGCACGCCGATGCCGGCCTTTTCCGCGACGGCGCGCATCGCCGCTTCGTGAGCCTGCCACCCCGTTGTGCCGATCACCACGTTGATCTTGCGAGCCGCCAGCCTGGGCAGGTTGCTGGGCACCGCATCCGGCAGCGTGAAGTCGATCGCGACGTCGACGTCGCCGTAGCGTCCATCGGCGATCGCGCTCTCGCCCGAATGCTCGTCGATCACGCCGGCGATCGTGCCGTCGTAGGACGAGGCCAGCGACTCGACGAGCTGGCCCATGCGGCCGTGGCCGAGCAACAGGATGCGCATTACGCGCTGACCTGCGCGAAGAAACGATCGTGGACGCGGCCGAGCGCCGTCGGCAGATCCGACTCGCGAATCACGAAGGTGATGTTGCGGCGTGATGCGGCCTGGGACACCATGCGCAGCGGCACATCACCGACCGAGGTCAACACTTGCGCCGCCAGCCCCGCATCATCATGCAGCCCGTCGCCGACCACGCAGATGATCGCCATCGAGTCGTCGCGTTCGACCTGCGCAAAGCTCGACAACGCCTCGATGATCGCCGGCAGGCGGCGCTGATCGTCGATCGTCACGGACACGGTAACCTCTGACGTCGTGATGACGTCGACCGGTGTCTTGAAGCGCTCGAAGACCTCGAACAACCGGCGCAGGAAGCCATGCGCCATCAGCATCCGCGTCGACGTGATGTCGACCACGGTGACGCCCTTCTTCGAGGCCACTGCCGTCAGCGGCCGGTCGCTCTTGGCGCGCTCGCTGGTGATCAACGTGCCGCGCGCCGTGGCGCGATGCGAGTTGAGGATGCGGACAGGAATATTGCGCGCCACCGCGGGCTGAATCGTCGCGGGGTGCAGCACCTTCGCGCCGAAGTACGCAAGCTCCGACGCTTCCGCGAACGACAGGTGCGGCACGACCTGCGGATTCTTGACGATGCGCGGGTCGGCGGTGAGCATGCCGTCCACGTCGGTCCAGATCTGGATCTCGGAGGCGCCGAGGCACGCACCGACGATGGCGGCCGAAAAGTCAGAGCCGCCGCGGCCCAGCGTCGTGGTCACGCCGGCGGTGGTCGCGCCAACGAATCCACCCATCACGGGAATGCGCCCGGCGGCCAGGGGCGGATCCGCGTGCTGCATCAGCGCCGCCGTCGTTTCTTCGAACAACGGCGCCGCCGCGGTGTGCTCACCGTCGGTCACAACGGCCTTGCGGGAGTCCACGTACGAAGCGAGCAGCTTGTGAGATGTGAGCGCCGCGGCCACGATCTGGCTGCTGAGAATCTCGCCGGTGGCGGCGAGCGTGTCGAGCCACCTGGGTGACACTTCCTGCAGCACCGCCAGCGCCGAGACCACGCGCTCGAGTTCGTCGAACTCGCGGTTTAGCGAATCGACGACCGGCTGCCTGAGGGCGGGGTCGGCGATCACTTCGGAGACCTTGATGTGACGCGCGCGCAGATCCTGGAGGCTCGTCCGCGCGCCCTCGACGTCGCCGGATCCGGCGAGCGCCGCAACGCCCAGGAGTCGATCGGTCACGCCCGACAACGCCGACACCACGACCACCGGTCCGCGCGCGTCGCCACCTTCCGTCTGCGCCTCCGCCTGCCGCTCCGCGCGCACCAGCGCGATCAATCGTTCAATGGCAGGCTGGTCCGCAACGGACGTCCCACCAAATTTCATTACCTTCATCTCTGCGCTCTCTCTGGCTACTGGCTACTGCCTACTGGCTACTACTGCAGCAGGCCCTCCGCGTGCATGAGTTCTGCGTTGAGTATTGCAGCGCCGGCGGCTCCACGAATCGTATTGTGTCCCAACGCCACGAACTTCGCGTGCATCACCGGGCACTCGCGCAGGCGGCCCACCGTGACGGCCATGCCGCCGCCAAGGTCAGCGTCCAGGCGCGGTTGCGGGCGGTTCGGCTCCTCGGTCAGCACGATCGGCGGCTGCGGCGCGCTCGGCAGCCACAGTTCCTGCGGCCGTCCCGAGAACGTGCGCAGCGCGTTGGCGAGCGCCTCGATGGAGGGCTTCTGCTCGAATGCGACCGATACCGTCATCGTGTGGCCGTCGATCACCGGCACGCGGTTGGTGTGCGCGCTGACGACGGCGGGATACAGCGCGCGGCCGCCGTCGCCACCGAGGATCTTCAGCGTCTCGGTCTGCATCTTGTCTTCTTCGCCGCCGATGTATGGCACCACGTTGCCGAGAATGTCGAGCGACGGCACGCCGGGATATCCCGCCCCCGACACCGCCTGCATCGTCGACACGATCACCGACTTGATGTTGAACTGGCGCAGCGGCGCCAGCGCCATCGCGAGCACGATCGTTGAGCAATTTGGATTGGTGACAATCGCGCCGCTCCAGCCCTTCGCGCGGCGCTGCTCGCCAATCAGCGCCAGGTGATCGGGATTGACTTCGGGGATCAGCAGCGGCACGAGCGGATCCATGCGGAAGTTGCGCGCGTTGCTGATGACGATGTGGCCGGCGGCGGCGAAGGCGCCTTCGATCTCACCGGCGACCGAGGCGTCGAGGCCGGAGAACACGACCTTCGGTCCGCGGCCGGGAACGCACGCATCGACGATCCGCTCCGCGGAGCCGCCAGGAATCGGGGTGCTCAGTTTCCAGGGTGCGACGGATTTGTACGGCTTGCCTTCGGATCGCTCGCTTGCCGCCAGCCATGTGCACCGAAACCACGGGTGGTTCGCGAGACGCGAGACAAACTGCTGTCCCACCATCCCGGTCGCACCCAACACACCCACTTCAATCGCGTCCACGCTGAGATCCTCTTTCGCCTATTGGCCCATAGGCCGATGGGCCCATGGGCCCAATAAAAAACCCGCTCACGGTAATCCGCGGCGGGTAGCTTGTCGACCGTTTCGAAACCTGTGGTGACCGGTTCCTACAGACGAACGCCCCCCGCGCCATGTTTGGCACGCTTGAGCATCCGCTTTCGGTTCATCAACACGGGAGACAGTATACAGGATTCGGGCTGGTCCGCCGAAGCGCCACCAGCGCGAAGGCGGATCAGTCGTCCAGCCGGATGTCGGCGACCACTGGAAAGTGGTCCGAGGCGCCCACCGCCTCGGGGGTTTTGACGACCTCGCAACTCAGGACGCGGCCGGCTTCTGCCTGCGGGACAAAGACGTAATCGAGCCGCAGCAGCGGCGCCACGGTAGGGATGGTCATGCCCGGGTCCGACGGGTGAAGGTGACGAAAGGCGTCGGCGTAGCCGGCATCCATCACTGCCTGGATCGTTCGCCAGCGCACCTGGTTTCCTGTAATCCACATCAACGGCCGCAGGCGCATCGGCAGGTGTCCGACCTTGAAGTTCTCGTTCGGTGCCACGGTGTTGAAGTCGCCGGTCAGCACATGAAAGCGGGAGCGATGCTGATCGATGCTCTCGAGCAACGCGCGCAATTCGAGGTCGCGCCGCCGTTCGGTCCACGCCGCGAGCACCGCGCTGAGATGGACGCCGAACACGCGCACGCGATCGCCTTGCGGCACCACTTCGAGAAACGCGTGACGCGAGATGCGCGGGCGGATCCACTGTGAGAACGCCACCTTGCGGCGGCTCATGAAGGCGAGCGACTGCTTCTGGAACGTCTGCCACTCCGCCATGCCGGTCGCTTCGGCGACCTGTTCGATCACGGCTGGGTGCGTTGCCTCCTGCAGCAATACCAGGTCGGGCATGCAGGAATTGATAACGCTGGCGATCGCCGGCGCGCGGCCCACGCCGCCGAAGCGAATGTTGTACGTCAGCAGCCTGAACGTCATTCGGAACGGCCATGCATGTCAGCCGGCGGCTCAATCTGAGGCTCAACCATGAGCGCGATGTATCCAAACAGCGTGCCCGCCGGGCGGCGTTCCGCCCGGCCAAGCACAGCTGTCGCGTCAAAAGCGCCCGTAAGTTCCCGTCGCGGGCGTGTCATCCATCAATTCTTCCTGATGATCAACCGTCCGGGCCGGAACGGAAGGGGTGCGGCCCTGTACCACGCTGGCCCGCCGCCCGGCCACAATAGCGGCTTCTGGCACCAGGCCGACCATCGCGCCCAGTTCACCAACTACGGCGATCGAAGCGGCCGCCTGCGCGTTTAGTTCCTCGCTCGCTGCGGCACTTTGTTCCGCCGTGGCGGCCGCATTCTGCGTGACCTTTTCCATCTGCTGAATCGCTTGCGCCACTTGTTCGATGCCCCGTGCCTGCTGAGCGCTCGCCTCGCGCACTTCCTGCGCAATCTCTTTCACTTGCGACACGGTGCCAGTGATACTGCCAATCGCGGCGGCGACCTGGTGCACCCGAGTCGCGCCCTCCTGCGACCGCTCAATAGATTCTTCGATTAACCCAGCTGTGTCTCGGGCCGCCTGCGCCGACCGCTGGGCCAGGTTGCGGACTTCGTCGGCGACGACGGCGAAACCCATCCCGGCGTCTCCAGCGCGCGCCGCTTCAACGGCGGCGTTGAGCGCGAGGATGTTGGTCTGAAATGCGATTTCATCAATGGTCTTGATAATCTTCGCGACCTTGCCGCTCGACTCGGTGATGGCGGACATTGAGGAGACCATACCAGCCAGCGCGGCGTTGGAATCATCGACTTGGCCGGCAACGCCGGTGACGAGAGTCGCAACCTGTTGCGCATTCTCCGCATTCTTCCGAGTCATCGACGCCATCTCCTCCATCGAGGCGGACGTTTCTTCGAGCGACGCCGCCTGCTCGGTCGCGCCGCGCGACAGTGATTGTGCGGACGCTGCCACCTGTTCGGCTGTCGACACCACCTGGCTGGCGCCGAGCGACAGCGACTGCACCATCTTGGCGACCGGCCTGACGACGTCCCGGTTGATCAGCGCGGGCACACCAAACAGGAACACCAGTCCGCCCACCACGATGAGTCCCGCCATAAGGATCACGCCCGATCGAATGGTCGAAGCGAGGCGCGCATCCGCCTCGTCCAGCGACTGCACGATTTCGAACGCGCCATGCACCTCGCCCACCTTCCACCCCTCCATCGGCCCGCCGGTCGGATCACGGCCATCATCGCGCCCCCACAGCGTCTTCGACTGACGCGGGTCACCATGACAGGCGAGGCATTCCTGCGTCAACCGGATCGGACGAAAATACCTGAGCACGTTCTTCTGCCGGTCGACTTCGTAGTGTTCGGTGGCGCCTCCGGCCTCGAACATTTTCAAGACACGTGCCTCCACCTCGTCGGGCTGGTTGGCCTGGTTGCGCGGCGAGAACTTGGGCACCCTGAAGGAGTAGCCACCTTCTTTGGCTTTGCCCATGGCGGCGCGCCACGCGGTTACCACCGGCACCGAGGCGATGATCTTGTCGCGCTCGCCGGCCGCGGCCCACTGGCGAATCTGCGCGGTGGTGAAAATGCCCTGGTCCCACATCCGGCCCGCTTCTTCGCGCGCCGATTCCGCGGTCAGCACGATGCTCCTTGCCTTCTCGACGTACTGCTGCTCGACCTGGCGATGCGCTTCACGCTGGTACGCGATGAAGTACGCCGCGCTCATCGCACTCATGATCACGATCCCGACCAGAACGACTTTGACCCGCAGACTCATACCGCCTCCGTTATCGACTGTGTCCCGTATCACGGCTCATGCCGCGCCCACACCCTCACTATCGGAATGGCCCCCAGCGCCTTGACGACACCGGCGCATTTTCATGCCGGGTGGGCTAGCCCATGAGGCAGTGACAGGGTGCATGCGACGTGGCAGTGTTGCCACGTTTCACCGTTGACACAGATCGACCACATAGAGATGCAATTCGACCACGCGGAGGAGGATGTGAGCACAATGCCTCGCGCACTGATTGTCGAGGACGATTGGCGAGAAGCGCAGCAGTTCACGCGCCGCCTCGAGTCAAACGGCATCCGTGTGCTTGGCGTCGCGGCCACTGGCGCCGATGGTCTCCGCTTCTGCGAGGAGCTTCGGCCCGATCTGGTGCTGCTCGATATCGATCTCGATGGACCGGTCAGCGGTCTCGACTTGATTGTGCCGATTCGGGCACTGGCACCGACGGCTTTCGTGCTCGTGGCCACGGACCCCAGCGACGCGCGGGTCGCGCGTCTCGCCGATCTCGAAGCCGCAAGCCTCGTTATCAGGCCCGTGCAGGATGCGGAGCTGCGCACGGCGTTGGGGGTGGCGCTGCGTGACCGCGCCGGCCGGTCGATGGCTATCGCGGACAGCGAGGAGGCGTTCGCGCAAGTGTTCGACATCGCGCCCGACGCCATGCTGGTGGTACAGCAGGATGGACAGATCAGCCGCGTCAACGCGGCGTTCGAGCGTCAATTCGGCTACAGCGCGGCGGCAATCAAAGGCGAGCCGGTCGAAGTGCTGCTGCCGCGGGCCGCGCGCAAGACGCACGCGCAGAACCGAAGCTGGTTCACAAGACACCCGCAAGTCCGACGAATGGGCGAGCGGCAGCCGCTGGTTGCGTGCCGTGCTGACGGCAGCGAGTTTCCCGTCGATATCAGCCTCGCGCCGTTTGGCACCGGACCAGGCGCGCGCGTCCTGGCCATCGTGCGTGATGCATCGGAACGGCGGCAGCTTGCCGATGCGCAGCGCGAGCGGCAGGCGCTTGAAGAGCAACTCGCCCGCGTGCTGCGTCTCGAAACGGTGGGCCGGCTGGCCGGTGGCGTGGCCCACGACTTTAACAACCTGCTGATGGTCATTGGCGGCTACGTCGATGCGTTGCTCGAGGGCCGAGCGAATGCGGCGAGACAGCAGGAAATGCTGGAAGGGATTCGCTCGACGACCAATCGGGCCACTGAACTTACCAGTCAGCTCCTGGCGTTCGGCAGGCGGCAGGTGCTCCAGCCGCAAGCCGTCGATATTGCCGATTGCATCGGCTCTGTGCGTGGTTTGATGAGCCGGGCGATCGGCGAAGCAATCGAGATCCGAACCACCATAGCGGCCGGTGTGGCTCCGGTGCGCGTTGATGCGAGCCAGTTCGAACAAGTGCTGCTGAACCTTGCGCTCAATGCCCGCGATGCCATGCCCAAGGGCGGCACACTAACGTTCGCCGCCAACAATCTCACGATCCGGCAAGATACACTGCTACCCGGCGCAACGCTGAGCGGTCTACGGCCGGGAGAGTATGTACAGTTGACGGTGCGCGACAACGGATGCGGCATGCCCGCCGAAGCGGTGGCGCGGGCGTTCGAACCGTTTTTCACGACGAAGGAACCGGGCAAGGGCATCGGGATGGGACTGGCCTCCGCCTACGGCATCGTCCGGCAAAGCGGAGGCTGCATCTGGATCGAAAGCGAAGCCGGAACCGGCACGAGCGTCATGATGCTGCTTCCGGTCGCGACGAGCGCGCCCCGCCCAGATGCCGCCGCGCAGCGCCCAGGCGTCCCGCCGCCGGCCGCGCGCGTGCTGCTCGTCGAAGATGAACCGCACGTGCGCGCCATGCTTAGCGATTCGCTGCAGGCGGCAGGATACGCGGTGATCGAAGCGGCAGACGGTCTCGCCGCCCTGCACCAGTTCCACGCTGAGTCCCCAAAGCCCGACCTGGTCGTCACCGACGTGATCATGCCCAGATGCGGCGGTCCCGAACTGGTCAGCACGATGCGTCGCCTGCAGCCGGATCTGCTCGCGATCTTCATCTCCGGCTATGCAAGCGACCCCGAGAGTCCTGCGTTGCAGGATGACTCACGAACCGCGTTTCTGCATAAACCGTTTGCGGTTGATCGCCTGCGTCAGCGGGTTGCCGAAATGCTCAGCACCCGAAGCGTCGCAGCCGATCTGCCGCCAGCGGACCGTTAGCGCGACGACGGCGTGAGCAGGCGACGCCGCAACTCTGCTTGCGTGCGGACATTCAACTTTCGAAACACCGACTTCAGGTGGTTGCGCACCGTGTGGACGCTGATGCCGAGGCTGGCGGCAACGGCCGGCGCTCGCTTGCCGGCGGCCAATCCTTGCGCAACGTCCCACTCGCGCCGTGACAGCCCGGCGGGCCGCACCATGGTTCCCTCGGCCTGCAGCTCATTGATCAACTGATGCTCGATTTGATCAAGAGCGCGCCGAACGCGCGTCATCGTGCCCGACACGAACTCCGCGGGCTCCGAAGGCCGCGGCTCGCATCGCGGTTCAATGACGATCAACCGCAACGCATGGCTCCGGCCCTCCGCATCGACAAGTTCCTGCGACGCAATGCGCTCGGGAAATCGGGGAGGAATCACCTGGCAGTACGCGGACTTCTGGTCAGGTATTTCGATCAATGCCGGACACGGGCACGCCAACCTCGTCGTGGGACCGGCATGGTCTCGCCAGCATGGGAACAAGACGGCGAGGTTACTGGTTCCCGCTGCGCCGAGCACCTCACGAAAAGCCCTGTTGGCCCGAATCACGACGCCCCGCCGCACCAAACCCACCCAAGTCGCCGTGGCATCCAACGCGTCCCCGAACAGTTCGGTTGTCGGTATCTTCACCAAGCTTGTTTCACGATGTGGCACGAATCTTCAGAGTAAGAGTAGTAACTCCAGTTGTCCATTGACCGATGGGCTAGCCCAATCAACATACTGATGGCCTGCGCCGTGTGATCGCGCTTCGTGGGCCGGTTCGATCATGATATCCCCCGCCCGGAGAACGACGCACCTAACGACGGCCGGTCGCAATCGGTGGCCTAAACGGGATGATTGCTGAGGCCAAGACCTTCGGGCTTGGTGAACAGGGTGTAGTACGGCTGATCGAGCAGATCGCCGCGGAAGCGGATCACGAGATTGCGCGACGCCTGCAGGTTCACGGGCCGCTTCACCATCTCGATCAGCTTGTTTCGCAGCGGCACGAGCGCCGGCGCCACATCCGGATCCTCATCGCACAACGGGCGCGAGTGTACTCCCGGGACGTAGAAGCCGGTGACATTGAAGAACCCAACCGGACCGTCACCAACCATCGTCACATCCAGGTCGCTGGTGCCGGGGCCGTCGGCATCAAACGGCGCCTCGTCTCGCCAGCGGACGCCGGTCACGGCGCTGCCGCGCAGGATGACCATGGTCCCCGGGGGCACCACCTCTTGCAGTTCGTTGCAGAACGCGTTGAAGGCGGCTTCCGAGCCACCAAATGCCAGCCTGATGATGTTGTCGCGCTTCTCGGATTCCGATAAACCGCCCTGGACTTCCTCGCCGGTGTCGTTGTCAGCCATTTCGACTGACGTACACAAAGAACGTGCCGCGGGAAGCACGGCCGTAACGATTTAATGCTGTCGGGATTCAGGCCTTTCAGCGCCCGATGAGCACTCGCATGCACCACATGCCGAGCGCGCCTGCGATCAGTGAAGCGACAACCGTTACGGACACGTTCACGACGGCCGTGCCGTACGCGCCGGTCTCGAGGAGCCGCGTCGTTTCGTAGTTGAAGGCTGAGTACGTAGTCAGCCCGCCAAGGAAGCCGATGGTGATCGCCGATCGCGCCGTCACCGACCACGACACCGTGAGCGCGGCATGCATCACCGCGCCCATCACGAAGCAGCCCATCACGTTGACGATGAAGGTGCCGTACGGGAACTGAGTGCCGAAGCGCTGCTCCGCCCAGAGCCCGATCAGGTAGCGTGCGCCGGTGCCGGCCGCGCCGGCGAGACAGATCCAGGCGAATCGTTCCATGAACGCACGGACGCCTATTGCAGTTTCGCCGCGTCTGGAAACTGGCTCGCGGTCCCGAGCTGCGCAAGAGATAACACCACCCCCGGATACGAGCGGCCATCGATCACCCAGGTGGGATAGCTCCGCACGCCTGCAGCCGTGCACGATCGCAACGCCGGCGTGTTCGGACCATTCGGACTGCACTCGATGTACGGCAGCCGGACCGCCGACGCGCCGAAGAGCCGCTTCTGCTCCTGGCAGTGGTTGCACCACGACGCGCCATAGAACACCGCCCCCTTGTCCGACAGGTGCTCGGCCAGCGCGCGAACAACCGGATCCTCCGGTCCAATCGGCTCAGCCAGCGGAGCCGTGTAGTTGGCGTGCAGCACCAGGATCACCAGCGCCGCGAGCACGCCTCGCCCGGCGGCCAATCCCATCCAGGAGCGATGCTGCATCTCCACCGGACGCTGCACTACGACCAGCGCGAGCGTGATGCTCATGAGCGCGAGCGACGTCAGGCAATACGGGCAAGCGGACTTCAGGATCGTCAGCGACACGACGGTCAGGTAGACGCTGTAGCAGACGCCGAAGAACGCCACGGTCCACGCGTACGCCCAATGTTTGTCGACGCGCTTGACGAACGCGATCGCGCCCAGCGCGGCGTACGCCGCCAGTCCCCACACGGCCGTCGGCAATCCGAGCAACGTGGCCCATCGGCTCGTCAGCACGGCATCGCACCCGCCACCCGCGGAACAGCCGGCCACACCTGATCCGCTAAGAGACGTCCACGACAGGTATGCCGTCAGGCCGACGCCAACAACGCTCAGGGCCAGCAGCGGCCAGTTGGGACTGGTCCGCAAGGCGCCCTGACGAACGGGGCTCGAACGCTTCTGCGACTTCTTGCTCATCTACTTCGCCATCGTCGTCTGGCCAGGCCAGCGTGTGTCGATCGGTTTCGCCGGATCGGCGGTGATCTGCAGGTCCGCGCAGTGGTGATACGCGTAGCCACCGGGCTGGTTGTAAACGTGATCGGCCATGAACTGGATCACCTGCAGCGTGCACTTCTCGCAATTGATGTTGGGCAACTGCACCTGCGTCTCCCACGGCGGCATTGGCACCTTCGGGCGCTGCGAGGCCGGTTCACCGGGCTTGTTGTAATGCTGGAACAGGCCGTCGGCGAGCACGGGAATCTGCGGCGGGCTCTGGATCTGCCCCCACACCGAGTACAAGCCGCGCTCGGTCCATCGCTCCTGCGCGTAGGGATCCGGTGGCAGCTCGGTGCGAGAGTTCACGGCAAGCGCGACGCGATAGTGGCCCGAGTGAAAAATGGTCTCCTGGACCTTGATCGGCAGCATCGAGCCGCCGGTCACCTTTGTCACGATCTTCGAGAGGATCGGCTCATTCGCGCCCGGCTTCGGATCGCCGCCACACGGACCGGCCTTCTGCGGGTCGCCGAGATCATTCGTGTTGATCCACGCCGGAGGGCTGACCAGCTTGAAATGCGCGCTCGCGCCCGCCGTTGACGCCAGGATCGCCGCCGTCATCAGCGCAAAGGTGAAGTTGTATTTCATGCGCCCCATGATAACCGTTCGGGGCGAAAGCTCGGAACGCCGGCGTTTACATCGATCGCATCGCCGTCATGGGTTGCACGGATGCCGCGCGGCGGGCAGGGGCGAGGCTCGCGACAACCGAAACGAAGACCGCAACTGCGGCGCCCGCGACGTAGGCGATGGGCTCCAGGCTGCTCAGGGCAAGACCCATGTTCTCGCTGTTGATGCGATTGAGGATGATCGCGAGCACCACGCCCACGACGACGCCGGGCAGCACCAGCTTGACGACATCAAAGACGATCATGCCCAGCACGCGACGGCGTGTTGCGCCGAGCGCCGCTCGAACGGCGATCTCGCGCGTCCGCGTCGCCACCATCAGGCCGACCACACCGTAGACGCCAAGGGCCGCCAGCATCAGGATCACGCCGCCGGCCGTGCCGCCAACAGCGGATTGCGTGAAGAAGTCGTTCACGCTGTTTCGACGCAGCCACGTTCCAGTGACGATGCTGGTGGACTGGAAATCCGGGTCGAGTTCATGCGCCATCTTCTCGAGCGCCGAGGTCAACATCGCCGGATCGGCGCCCGCGACGCTGCGCGCGACCAGCATCACGCGCGGGGTGCTGCTCATGTCGTCTGACACCGCCACGGCATCGCGCCGCAAGCCTGGATGCTGCGCCAGCGGCAACAACAGTTGCTCACGAGTCGTGCTCATCTGCGACGTTGGGAAATCGGCGGTGACGCCGACGATGGTGAGGGCTTGTTGCGTGTTGGGGTCGGCGCCGAACATCAATCGCTTGCCGAGCACGTCACCATCGGGAGCAAGCCGATCGGCGAGCGGCTTCGAGATCACGGTCACGGGCTCAGCGCCTGCGCGGTCGTCCACCGTGAACGCGCGGCCGCGGACCAGCGGAATTCCCAGGCTGTCGAGGAAGCCGTCGCCGACGCGCGTCACGTGCGCGGAAACGAGACGTGGAGCCACGCTGGCATCGACTTCAAGCGAGACCGGCTCCATGCGATAGCGGAAGTCGAGCGGCAGGCCGTCCGCCACGGTGACCGACTCCACTCCGCTGGCCTGCGCAAGCGAGTCGCTGAGCCGCCGCATCTGGAAGCCGGCGTCCGCAACGGTGAGGCTCTCGAGCTTCAGTGGAACAGCGTAGAGACGCTCGGCGTCGAACCCG
>DATMJU010000431.1:0-3448 GCA_035553795.1 Vicinamibacterales bacterium | reverse complement strand
GAGACAGCGTGAGAACAGGCCGTCGTCGTTCGGTGTGTTGGCGGTGCGCAGGTAATCTGGCACGTTGTCGGTCAATTGGCCCTCGCCGATGTAATCGCTGTACCAGGTGCCGGCGAAACGATCGCCGCCCGACTTGACGCTGATGCTCAGCACCGCGCCGCCGGCAAATGCACCGGAGTCCGCACCGGCGCCGCCGACCTGGAACTCTTCGAAGCTGCCAAAGTCGAAGTAGCCGGCGTTGGCCGCCGTGCCTTCGGTGGTGTCGATGCCTTCCATGCGCGTCTGGTTCTGTGTGTCGAAGCCATAGGAGCGGAAGCCGGACTGGTTGCCGGTGTTCGAGCCGCCGACGTCAAATGACGTCATCTGGATGCCGGGCGCCTGGGCCATGGCGGCCCAGATGTCGCGGGCGTTCGGGATCTCCGTCAGCAGTTCCTTGGTGAAGTTGGTGCCCATCGCGGTCGTCGACGTATCGACGATCGGGGAGGCGCCCGTCACCGTGACGGTTTCCTGCAGGGTCGCCACCTGCATCTGCATGTCAACCGACAGCGTCTGGTTGATGACGACGCGGACGTCGGTGCGCTTCACCGAGTTGAAACCGGTGAGCTCGAAGTCAATTGCGTAGACGCCCGGAGGCAGCGCCAGGAAGCGGTAGCCACCATCGCCACCGGTCACCTGCACCTGCGGTTGAATCAACGCAGGGCTGGTCGCCGTCACGGTCACACCGGGCAGGACTGCGCCGGTGTTATCGGTAACGGTGCCATTGATACGGCCGCGGAATTCCTGTGCGAACGTGGGCGCTGCCATTGACAGCAGCGTGACGCACAGGCAAAGCACGGTCAGCCTGTTCAGCCTCATGTATTTCTCCTCCAACCAACACAACGTGAGTTAACGCAAACGAACCCAACCGCCTACCCACCCGTCCCTGGCGCAAGGACGAATGCACAAACAGAACGGACGGATGGTAGTTCTGTAGGGTCGGGAATGCAAGCGACGTGCTGGATTCCAGGCCCTGCGGATACAGGGATTTGGGCCGGAATTTGGGAGGAATTGAGGATCGACGTACAAAACGCGGGGCCGGCAAGACGGCCGGCCCCAATTCAATGGATCTTACAAACAAAAAACCGTTTAGAAGCTGTACCTGAACCCGAAGCGGATGACGCGCGGGTTCAGAATCGTGACCACATCCCGGAAGGGCGCCGCCGCGGTATTGGTCGTGCGCACGGCGGTCGGAACTCCCGAGTTCATGATGTTGAAGACGTCGAGCTGCGGCGTGAACTTGCCGTAGCGGCCGAAGGTGAACGTCTTGTCGAGGCGAGCATCGAGAATGGCGACCGACGGATACCGGTTGGCATCGGCCGGTTCGACGCGGATGGTGCGATTGCCTTCGACCGGCATCGCCACGCTGATGGTGCGCGCATAGTTGAAGCCGCTCTGCACCTTCCACGAACCCGAGAAGCCGATGTCGAAGGGCATCACGTAGCGGCCGATGACCTTGTAGTTCCACGCGGTCGTCGTCTCCCGGGCATCGTCGCCGAAGAGCGCGTCGAACGGCCGGTAGTTGAAGGTGGTGTTGGCGTAGCGGCCAAGGTTGCCGTTGGCGGCCTGCACGTGCGCCATCTTCGACCAGGTGTAGCCGAACGACGTCAGGAGCATCCACTTGTTGGCGAAGCGGCGGTTCAGCGCGAACTCGGCGGTGTTGAAGTCCGCGTTGCCGCGCTCGCCGAGGTTGGTGAACACCGGGTCGGTGCCAGTGAAGCCGGCCGGCAGCGATCGCGTCTGGAACGACTGATCGTCGGCGGTCCCGGCGACACGGTCGGCACCAGGGTCGTTGATCGTGAATGGCGCGGTGTAGTTGTTGACGCGCGCCATGTCGATGACGCCCCACACGTCGCGCATGTTCTTGTAGACCCACGAGGCGCGGCCCGACAGGCCCGAGACGATTTCGCGCTCGAGGTTCAGCGATATCTCGTTGCTCTTCGGACGAATCAGGTCGCGGTCGACGCGAATCAGGCCGCCGCCGGTGGTCGCGCCGAGCGACTGATAGGCGCCGAGTTCGGCAGGCGAGCTGAGCAAGCGGTCGCCGTTGAGGTCGCATCCGGTGGTCTGGCCGGCCGCGCAGGACACGAACGCGAAGCGCTGCGAGGCGAGGCCGACCGGGTTTTCCTGGTCCGCCAACTGATCGGCCGAGTTCCAGCGTGACTGGCCGATGAAGCCCTTGATGACCGTGCGGTTGTCACCGGTCAGGTCCAACGCGAAGCCCAGCTTCGGCGCCAGCGTCGTCGTGTTCGCGACGGTCGTCGCGGCGACGGTCTTGGGCGCGATCAATGCGAGGTACTGCGCATTGGTCGATCCGGCAAGCGCCGGAATGCCGTTCGGCGTGATGGTCTGCTCCGGCCACTGGTCCTTGTAGTTCTCGATGCGCACACCGAGGTTCAGGGTCAGGCGGTTGGTGACCTTCCACGTGTCGTTGATCCACCCGGCGGTGTAGACGACGTCGTTGATGCCGGTGACGGGCGAGTTGTAGATGTCGACCGCAGCGAGATTGCCGTTGTTGTCGCGATAGTCGACGTCGAACGGCTGGTCGTTGAAGAGGCTGCGACGGTCGCGCTTCCAGTCGAAGCCGGCGCGGAGGTCATGCGAACCGGCCCATCCATCCTTGAAGTAGGACAGCGTGGTGTAGAACTGCGGCTTGTAGCGTTTCTGGTCCTGGTAGCCGTTGTTGCCGCCGGTGGCGGAGCGCACGTTCGTCGCCGTATCGATACGCGGCGGCGTCCACGGGCCGTCATAGAGGCCGAAGTCCCGGACCGGCCGCAGCGGGAAGAAGTTGTACCAGTTGCCGGCCAGCACATCGAGGAACGCCCGGCTGCCGATCACGCTCGTCCACTCGCCCTTGAACGGATAATTGCGCGAGCTCTGGTAGTAGGCGGCTGAGAGCGGAATAGTCAGCGAGATGCCGCGCTTGTCCTGAAGCTTCTCGCGCTTGTTCAGGTAGCCGATGAGCTGATTGTTCTTGCCAACCTGAAACGTGCCCTTGAGGGTGTAGGGGTTGGTCAGCTTCGAGCGCTCAGTTTCCGAGCCGAGGCCGGTGATGTAGGCGTACTTGTCGTTCAGCCGCGAGCTGAAGAAGAACCAAGCCTTGCCCTTCCACAGCGGACCGCCGATGTCGCCGTTGATGTCGTACTGCTTCTTGACGGCGTTGCCGTTGCAGACGGTCTCACCGGCGCGATCGAAGCACAGGCCCGTGGCCAGGCGCGAGAAGTAGCCGTCGTCGTTCGGGGTGTTCTGCGTGCGCAGGTAGTCCGGCACGTTGTCGGTCAGCTGGCTCTCGCTCACGTAGTCGGAGTAGAACGAACCGGCGAACCGGTCGCCGCCGGACTTGACGCTGATGGTCAGCACCGCGCCGCCGGCAAACGCGCCGGAGTCCGCGCCGGCGCCGCCGACCTGGAAC
>DATMJU010000430.1:0-3606 GCA_035553795.1 Vicinamibacterales bacterium | reverse complement strand
GCACGCCAGGGCCTCGCGCTCACCCGGCCCCAACCTCCCAGGCCACGGCGCGGCAGCATCGCGGGGGCGGCTTCCTATAATTCGAAGCACCGCTCATGAGCAATCCTCCCCCCGCATCGCCGGAAGCCGAGCTTCCGGCCCACCACCCCGCCCGACTGATGGCCGCCGACATGGCCGAGGTGGATGCGGTGATCCGCCGCCGACTCGCATCGGACGTGGCGCTGATCAACCAGATCTCCAGCTACATCGTCGGTGCCGGCGGCAAGCGGGTGCGGCCGATGCTCGTGCTGCTGTTCGCGCAGGCGCTCGGCTTTCACGGTACCGAGCGCCATGAGCTGGCCGCGACGGTCGAGTTCATCCACACGGCAACGCTGCTGCACGACGATGTCGTTGACGAGTCGCAACTGCGACGCGGCCGCGACACCGCCAACGCACGCTTCGGCAACCCGGCGAGCGTCCTGGTCGGCGATTTTCTCTATTCGCGCGCCTTCCAGATGATGGTGTCGGTGAATCGCATGCGTGTGCTCGAGGTGCTGGCCGACGCGACCAACGTGATCGCCGAGGGCGAAGTGCTGCAGCTGATGAACATGCATGACCCCGACCTCGCGGTCGAGGACTACCTTCGCGTGATCCGCTACAAGACGGCGAAACTGTTCGAGGCCAGCGCCAGGCTCGGCGCGCTGTTGGCCGACGCCCCACCAGCGATCGAGTCCGCCTGCGCGGACTACGGCCGCGCCATGGGAACGGCCTACCAGCTGATCGACGATCTGCTCGACTACGAGGGGTCTGCCGAAGCGATGGGCAAGTCGGTTGGCGACGACTTGCGTGAGGGCAAACCGACGCTGCCAGTGCTTGTCGCCATGCAACGCTCAAGCGAAAGCGAGCGGGCTCTCGTGCGACGTGCGATCGAGCTCGGCGACACCGAGCACCTTGCGCAGATCGTTGAGATCGTGCGCCGCAGCGGCGCGCTGGAGGCGACGCGCGACGCTGCGCGCGCGGAGATCGACAAGGCGACGCAAGCTCTGCTGAACCTGCCCGCGTCCATTTACCGCGATGCCCTGCTATACTTAGCGGCTCAGTCGTTGGGGCGGTCTTCCTGACCCGGCGATTGACACGGTTCGGCGCAAGGCCGAACCCATCGGGGTGTAGCTTAGCCTGGTAGAGCGCTACGTTCGGGACGTAGAGGCCGGAGGTTCGAATCCTCTCACCCCGACCAGTTCATTCGTCGAGTCGGCATGCGCCACGGCGCGTCATCGCGCCGAAGTGTGGCGCATGCACGGCTTGCGCCTTGTTCCGGCGGGCAGCGCCGGCAAGTTGGCGTTTACAGACCCAATTGAATCGGCGATCATGATTTGATGTTGGGACGCTGCTGACCGCTGCCGTGGATACCGTTGCTGATGCGCCGCAAAGTACCATGTCCGGGGTGGCTCGGGTGCTCGTTCACGCGGGCAAGCTCAACGTCAAGACGGCCGAGGAACTCGTCCGCAGCGCGAAGGAGCAAAAGCGCAGCTTCATAGCGGCGGTTCTTGGCGCTGGCGCGGTCAACCCGCATGACTTGGCGCACACGCTGTCACATGTGCTGGCTCTGCCGCTGCTGGATCTGGCGTCCATCGACCCGCAGAAGCTGCCCCGCAACGTCATCGATGCCAAGCTCGCGACGCAATACCAGGTCGTCGTGCTCGGCAAGCGCGGCAACCGCCTGTTCATCGCCGGCGCCGATCCGACGGATCAGGAAGCCGTCGAACGGATCAAGTTCGCCACTCAACTGACCCCCGAGTGGGTGATCGTCGAGCACGACAAGCTGCTGCGGCTCGTCGATGCGGCGTCGGCCTCCGCCGCCGAAGCACTGGAATCGCTGGTCTCCGGCGACTTCGAGTTCGACGTCTCCGAGGAGGAAAGCACCAGCAGCGACACGACTGACGTGTCGACCGATGTCGAAGACGCCCCAGTCGTCCGCTTCCTGCAGAAGATGCTGATCGACGCGATCAACGCGCGCGCCTCCGACCTGCACTTCGAGCCCTACGAATTCAACTACCGCGTGCGTTTCCGCATCGACGGTGAGCTGCGCGAGATCACGCAGCCACCGGTCGCGATCAAGGAAAAGCTAGCATCGCGCATCAAGGTCATCTCGCGACTCGACATCGCCGAACGCCGGGTCCCGCAGGACGGCCGGATGAAGCTGAAGTTCGGCAGCAAGGCGATCGATTTCCGGGTGAGCACGCTGCCGACACTGTTCGGCGAGAAGATCGTCATCCGGATTCTCGATCCGTCGAGTGCGAAGCTGGGCATCGAGGCCCTCGGCTACGAGAAGATTGAAAAAGACCGGCTGCTGGCAGCGATCAAGCGCCCCTATGGCATGGTGCTGGTGACCGGACCAACCGGCTCGGGCAAGACCGTCTCGCTGTACACGTGCCTGAACATCCTCAACCAGCCGGGGGTGAACATCGCCACGGTCGAGGATCCGGCCGAAATCAACCTCCCAGGCATCAACCAGGTCAACGTCAACGACAAGGCGGGGCTCAACTTCGCGGTCGCGCTGAAGGCTTTCCTGCGCCAGGACCCGGACATCATCATGGTCGGCGAGATCCGCGACCTCGAGACCGCCGACATCGCGATCAAGGCTGCCCAGACCGGTCACATGGTGATGAGCACGCTGCACACCAATGACGCGCCGACGACACTGACGCGCTTGATGAACATGGGCGTGGCGCCTTTCAACATCGCATCGAGCGTGATCCTGATCACGGCCCAACGGCTGGCGCGCCGGTTGTGCGAGAACTGCAAGGCACCGGCCGACTATCCTCGCGAAGCCATGACGAAGGCAGGCTTCGAGGAGTCCGATTTCGATGGCAGCTGGAAGCCTTACCGCGCGGTCGGTTGCTCGAATTGCAACAACGGCTACCGCGGGCGGGTTGGCCTGTACCAAGTGATGCCGATCTCCGAAGAGATCCAGCGGATCATCCTCGCCCAGGGCAACGCGATGGACATCGAGCAGCAAGCCCGCCGCGAAGGCGTGCGTGATCTGCGCCAGGCGGGCCTGGTGAAGATCAAGGCGGGTCTGACGACACTGGAGGAAGTGATCTCGGTCACCAACGAGTGATCCGGATCGCCGCCCGTACCACGCAGCAAGGACACCATGGCAACAGCCACAGCAGCCGCCGGAGCGAACGCGAAGAACGTCAAGGAGTTCGTGTTCGAGTGGGAGGGCAAGGACAAGAACGGCAAGCAGGTGCGCGGTGAGCTGCGCGCCCCGGCCGAGTCAGTCGTCAGCGCGAGCCTGCGCCGCCAGGGCATTCTCGTCAGCAAGGTGAAGAAGCGCCGCATGAGTGGCGGCAAGGCGATCAAGCAGAAAGACATTTCAATCTTCACCCGACAGCTCGCGACGATGATGCGCGCGGGAGTTCCACTGCTGCAGTCCTTCGACATCGTCGCCCGCGGCAGCACCAATCCGCGCGTCACCAAGCTGTTGACCGACATCCGTTCCGACGTCGAGACTGGCACGAGCCTGTCATCTGCATTCCGAAAGCATCCGCTGTATTTTGACGCGCTGTACTGCAATCTGGTCGAAGCCGGTGAAGCCGCAGGTATTCTTGAGACGCTGCTTGA
>DATMJU010000429.1:0-3888 GCA_035553795.1 Vicinamibacterales bacterium | reverse complement strand
TCGTGATGGTGACCCACGACCCGCGCGCCGCCGAGCGCGCCAAGCGGACGCTGCACCTCGAGAAGGGACAGCTGATGGAAGGAGTGGTGCACGCATGAAGTTCCTGCCGCTGCTCTGGAGCAGCCTCTGGCGGAAGAAGATCCGCACGATCTTCACGCTGTTGTCGGTGTTCATCGCGTTCCTGCTGTTCGGATTGCTGATGACGATCCGCGGCGCATTCAGCTTCGGCGTGGACATTGCCGGCCTCGACCGGCTGGTGCTGATCCACAAGGTCGCGCTGATCATGCCGCTCCCGGTGTCGTACAAGGAGCGCCTCGCGGCCATGGAAGGCGTGTCCATCGCGTCGCACCAGACGTGGTTCGGCGGCGTCTACCAGGATCCCGCGAACTTCTTCGCGCAGATGGTCGTCGAGCCCGAACCGTTCATGAAGATCTACCCGGAGTACGTCATTCCGGATGACCAGGTGAAGGCCTGGCTTGCGGATCGGCAAGGCGCCATCGTCGGCGTCGATCTTGCGAAGCGCTTCGGCTGGAAGATCGGCGATCGCATCCCCATCACCGGCACGATTTGGCAACCCAAGCAGGGCCAGACCTGGGAATTCAACATCGTCGGGATGTACGACGGCGCGGCCGGCGTGGACAAGACCCAGTTCTTCTTCCGCTATGACTACCTCGACGAAAACCGCGCGGCCGGCGAGGGCCTGGTTGGCTGGTACGTGGTGAAGATCGCGGATCCATCGCAGGCGCAGCAGATGGGCGCCAGGTTCGACGCGATGTTCGCGAACTCTTCCGCCGAAACCAAGACGACCACGGAGAAGGGCTTCGTCGAGGGCTTCGCGAAGCAGGTCGGCGACATCGGCGCCATCATGATCGCCATCCTCGTCGCGGTCCTGTTCACGATGCTGCTGGTCGCGGCCAACACGATGGCGCAGTCAGTGCGCGAACGCACCAGCGAGATAGGCGTGCTCAAGACGCTCGGCTTCTCCAACGCCTCGATCCTGTCGCTGATCCTCGGCGAGTCGGTGCTGATTGCCGTCCTGGGCGGCTCGCTCGGGCTCGGCGTGGCGTGGCTGATCGTCCAGGGCGGCGACCCGACGAACGGCATGCTGCCAATCTTCATTCTGCCGACGCGCGACGTCGTGCTGGGCGGCGTGATGATCATCCTGCTCGGGCTGATTGCCGGCGCGCTGCCGGCGTTCAACGCGATGAACCTGAAGATCACCGACGCACTGAGAAGGTCATAACGTGAATTTCATCACCCAGACCATCGCCGTCACCATGCTGAACCTGCGGACCATTCCGCACCGGCTCGGCTCTTCGGGCGTCGCCATCGTCGGCATCGCCGGCGTTGTCATCGTCCTCGTCTCCGTGCTGTCCATCGCGCAGGGCTTTGCCGCGGCAATGGAACAGTCCGGCTCCGATGCGCGCGCGCTCGTCATGCGCAGCGGCGCCGACAGCGAAATGACCAGCGGGCTCGGGCCCGCCGAGGTGGACATCATCAAGCAGGCGCCCGGGTTGCGCCGCGACGGGCAGGTGCCTGTCGCCAGCGCCGAGCTCTACGTGATCATCGACATCCCGAAGATCGGCACCAACTCGCCGGCCAACGTGCCGGTGCGCGGCATCGAGCCGACGGCCACCGCGGTGCGTTCGGAGTTCTCGATCACCGAAGGGCGGATGTTCGAGTTCGGCACCACCGAGGTGGTGGTCGGCCGCGGCGCGTCGGTGAATTTCCAGGGTCTCACGCTCGGGAGCACGATCGTCTCCGGGCAGAACCGCTGGCAGGTCGTCGGCATCTTCGAGACCGACGGCAGCATCGCCGAGACCGAGATCTGGATCGACGCGCGGACCCTGCAGGGCGCGTATCGCCGCGGCAACTCGTTCCAGACGGTGCTGGCACACCTGGACTCGAGCCAGAGCTTCGACACGTTCCGCGACTGGTTGATCGCCAACCCGCAAGTGAACGTGCAGGTGCGCCGCGAGGCGGAGTACTACGCGCAGCAGTCGCGCGCGCTGACCGGGCTCATCCAGGGCATTGGCTTCGGCATCGCGGCACTGATGGGCATTGGCGCCGTGTTCGGCGCCATCCTGACGATGTATACGGCGGTGTCGACGCGCTCGCGAGAGATCGCCACGCTCCGCGCGCTCGGGTTCAACACCACTTCGGTCGTCATCTCGGTGCTGGCCGAATCGCTCGCACTGGCGGCGATCGGCGGAGCCATCGGCGGCACGCTCGCCTACTTCGCCTTCAATGGCTACCAGACATCGACGATGAACTTCTCGACGTTCTCGCAGGTGGCCTTCGCGTTCGCCGTCACACCTCAGCTGCTGGCCCTTGGCGTGACCTACGCATTGCTCATGGGGCTGGTCGGTGGGCTGTTTCCTGCCCTTCGTGCGGCGCGGCTCCCCATACCTTCGGCATTGCGAGAGCTATAAAAGAGGGCCTGAGACTTGCAGCTTCATGATGCATGAAGCTGCGAGACCTCAGCCTTATCGGCGCACTCACCTTTTCGCTGATTCCCCTGCCCGCTCAGGCGCAGGACTTCAAGGGCAAGCTCAAGGAGCTGATCGAAAAGTCAGGCGTCTACGCCTCGGCCAGCACCCGCACGTCGATCGACAACGACGTCGTGATGGGCCCGAGCTTCGGGCTGGGCTACGGCACCGCCGGCGAGAAGCGCACGGGCATCAAGTTTCCGCTGAGCCTCTCGGGCTACCGCGCCGATTTGCAGACCAACGACGGCGTTGGATTCGGCACGGTGAAGTCGCGCCAGCTTCTCACCGGCATCGGCTATCAGTGGGTGTTCGGCAAGATGGTGTACGGCGCGCAACTGAACGTCGGCTATGCGTTCAACGATGTGACCATCGATCTAACGGCGCCGGCCGTGTTCAGCTCCGCTCCGCCGGTCAGCATCGACGCCAGCAACTCGTTTGTCGTGCGTCCCCTCGTCAAGGCTGAATATTTCCTGCATCACAAGGTCAGCCTGCGAACGCAGCTGAGCTACACCTACAGCGATCCGCAGGTGGTGGTGACGACGGCGCAGGGGCAGTTCACGGATGAGTGGCGCCCGCACCACGTGCGAGCGAGCATTGCGATGGGCTTCTTCCCGTTCAGGAAGCGCTAGGACTCTTCTTCGAACTCTTCTTCTTCGGCAGGATTGAAGCGCGTGGACGGGCGCAACGCCTCTCGATAGTCATAGAGAGGCAGGCCCGACACGTGGCGCGGGTTCATGCAGCCGGTCGACTTGGCGTCGAGCACAACCAGCACCGGACTGCCCGGCGTGCCTTCACGAAACGTGAGGCGGCAGCCGCAGGCAAGACGAGCGTGCTCAAAACCCTTCATGACCAGATGATATCAGTTCATCAACGCGAGGATCTCTTTTTCGAAGACCGCTTTTGGCGCGATGCCCATGTGCTTGCGGCATACCAGGCCATCTTTGCTGATGATGAATGACGCGGGAATCCCCCAAATGGGGCCGTATGCGTCCTGCACTTCTTCGCGGCCTTCGCCGAGCAGGATCGGATAGTTGATCTTGTACTGCTCGGCGTACTTCTTCGCGAGCTCCGCTGTGTCGTCCACCGAATAACCGATGATCGTCAGCTTGTCGCGATACTGCTCCTGCAACTCGACGAATCCCGGAATCTCCGCCTTGCAGGGGCCGCACCATGTCGCCCAGAAGTTGAGCAGCACGACCTTGCCCTGATCCTTGAACGACGCGAGCGACACTTCCTTGCCGTCCATGTCCTTCAACTTGAAATCCCAGTTCGCGGGCTTCGCGTCAGCCATGCACGCGCCGCTGTTGGCGGTGGTCTCATGCGAGGCCACGGGATTCACCGATGCGGCCGCGGCGGCGGGCTGCGTCTCGACGTCGGCCTGCCACACAAACGGGATGGC
>DATMJU010000428.1:0-16757 GCA_035553795.1 Vicinamibacterales bacterium | reverse complement strand
CATCCGCGTACGTCCCGAGCTTCTTGCGCGCCTCGGTCATCGGCACGTTGCGGATGTCGGGACGCTGCGGCACGTGCTCCGCGATCGCCTCGACGATGTCCATCACGCGCTCGTCGGCCTCGTCCGTCGCGTGGATCACGCCGGCCGCCGTGGGCGTCTCGAGGATGCGCAGGTACAACTCGGCCAGGTCGTGGTCATAAACACAGGGCCAGCGGTTCTTGCCGGGGCCCACCACTCTGATCAAACCGTTCAGGGCGTCCTTGATCAGCTCCGCGACGATGCCGCGGCCTCCGCCGTAGACGATGCCAGGCCTGACGACGACGGTGCGAAGGGCCGCTGAGAAGGCGGAGAGCACCTTGTCTTCGTGGGCGGGCCGCCACTCGGCATGCGGAGGAGGATCCAGCGGCGCATCTTCCTCAGCGGCTTTCGCCGTCTGTCCGAGGACCCAGACACCGGAGGTATAGATGAACACGCGGGACTTGCCGTCCGCCTGGCTCGCCTCGGTCTGGGCGCTCAGCATCGTGTCGAGGCCTTGCTTCTCGATCGCAATGCCGCGCGGCGACGCGTCCAACGCGGCATGGACGACGGCGTCCGCCGGCTTGACCGCGTGGGCATATGACTTGGGAGTGCCGAGCTCGCCAATGACCGGGGTGGCGCCAAGAGCGGCAAGCCGCTCGGCTTTCTCCGGATCGCGCGCCAGCGCCGTGACCCGGTGGCCACCTTTAATCATCGCGTCGAGCACGGCCGACCCGATGATTCCGGTGGCGCCCGTCAGGAAAACCTGCATACGTACGAATCTCTATTGTAACCAGACGTTCTGACTTTGCCGTAACTGGTGAGAATTCATCGGTTCGGGCGTCGGCCGGACTCGGTACGCGATTTGCGTGCCGTGGCTGCCGCGTGACACAATCAGTAGGTTGTCGGGCCGTCAGCCCGTCAGGTCGTCAGGTCGCCAAGAATTCGCTTGGCACCCGGGATTGCCTGGCTACCTGACAACCTGACGACCTGACAGCCTGAATGAGCAAAGACGATCTGATTGACATGCAAGGCACCGTGGTCGCGGTGCACAGCGGTGGCCTCTACCGCGTGCAGGTAGACGCCGGTCACGAAGTCCTCGCGCAGCTGAGCGGACGCATGCGGCGATTCCGTATCAAGGTGGTCCCGGGCGACCGGGTGACCGTCGGCATCTCGCCCTACGATCCGCAACGCGGGATCATCACCTTCCGCGCCCGATAAGGGCGGAGAAACATTGAACGGAAATTCCACATCGACGCGCCGGCCGGGCCGACGCCGGCCCGGTGGCCGTGGCGGCCGAAAAGGCCCGGCAAAATCGTTTTCGTCAAAACCGGCCACGCCGATGCCCGACCTGCCGTGGGAAATGGTCGACGTCGACGCCCCCCCGATTCCCTACGACTCGATGGGCTTCGACAAGCGGCTCGAGGCCGGCTTCCGCGGCCTGGGTTTCGAAGGCACGCGGCCGGTGCAGGGCGCGGTCATCCCGATGGCGCTCGAAGGCCACGACGTCGTGGCATGCGCGCAGACCGGCACAGGCAAGACCCTGGCGTTCGCCGCGCCAATCATTGAGCGACTGTTGAGCGAGTCACCGGGTTACGGTGATGCCGCGCGTGAAAGCTACACCCGCGCGCTGATCCTCGCGCCGACGCGCGAGCTCGCGGTGCAGATTGAGGACTCGCTGGTCGGGCTGACGTACCACACCCCGGTCACATCGGCCGCCGTGTTCGGCGGCGTCGAGATGGGGCCGCAGGAACGCGCCCTCCAGGCCGGCGTCGACATCGTCGTCGCCACGCCAGGCCGGCTGATGGATCACATGCGGCACAGCAACACCGATTTCGTCCGCGTGCAGTTCCTGGTGTTGGACGAAGCCGATCGCATGATGGACATGGGCTTCTGGCCAGACGTCCAGAAGATCATGTCGGCGCTGCCGCCTGATCGGCAGACCCTGCTCTTCTCCGCGACGCTGCCCGGTGAGATCCAGCGGATGGCGAAGGAGATGCTGAAGACGCCGCGCTACGTGCAGGTCGGCGCCAAGGGCGGCACGGCGCGCACCATCGATCACCAGATGGTGCAGGTCGAGCGTGACGCGAAGATTGACTGGCTGGCGACGTTCGCCAAGCGCGAGTCGGATGGTCCCGTGCTGGTGTTCGTGCGGCGCAAGATCGACGCCGATCGCGTGGCCCGGCACCTGATGGCCAAGAGCATCAAGGCGGCGGCGCTGCACGCCGATCGCACGCAGCAGGAACGGTTATCGGCGGTCGAGGGATTCCGGTCGGGCAAGCATCCCGTGCTGGTGGCCACCGACATCGCCGCGCGCGGCCTCGACATCGAGGGCATCGCGCACGTCATCAATTTCGAAGTACCCGATTCACCCGAGACCTACGTGCACCGAGTCGGTCGCACCGGACGGTCCGGCGCATCGGGTCACGCGGTGACCCTCGTGTCATCGCATGAACAGCGGTCGTGGGCCGCTGTGGAGACAGCACTTGGAATCACCTCCAGATAATTCAACGCCCCTCGACAAGCCCGCGGAGCCGGAGCAGTCACCGGCGGTGGCGCGGTTCCTGTCGTGCCGCTGGCGCAAGCCGACGGAAGACGGGATCCCGGATCACTGCACGCACCGCGACGTGTTGCCGATGGCCGGCAAGGAAGGCTTCAGCGCCGACTCGTGGTGCTCGGATTGCTCCCTCTACAAGGCGAAGCGCACCCCCCGCAAGCGCGAAGAGCCGCAGCAACAGCAGCCGAACGGCGACTGGCGTTTCCGCTACTGAGTTGAGCTTTGAATCACCGCGCCCCCGCGGTGATTAGTCGGAAAATTCCCTGGCGAGTTCGACCCACTCACCCTGCGGCGCCAGGCGCTCGTAGGCTTTCCAGTGCGCGCGCGCGTCGACCGAGCGGCCCATCTTCTCGAGGGTGACCGCGAGATAGAAATGCGCGTCCGGGTAATCGGGGTTCAGCGCGAGGGCTTCGCAGTACGACGCTTCGGCGCTGGCATACTGCGCGTGATCGTGATGAATGTTGCCGAGGTTGAAGTGCGCCTCGTAGTACGACGGGTCGAGCGCAATCGCGCGCTCGTAGAGCGCCTGCGCCTCGGCTAGCTCATCGCGTGAATAACGGATGTTCGCGAGGTTGATCAACGCCGCCACCAGGTCTGGATCCTCTTCCAGGGCGCGGCGGTAAGCCTTGACCGCCTCATCCGTCCGTTCCGGCGTCCCATCGTCAAGCAGCGAACCCATCAGGAAGTACTGTTCGGCAGAGCTAATCACGCCGAACACGCCGGTGCCGATGGTGCCCGGGGTGCCTGGTGTGCCCAAGGGAATGCTGCCCTGGGTGCCGGGTTCCGCTGATGACAGGCTATGGGGGACGCGCGGCTTCAGTTCAATGATCCGCGCGGGATGCGCTTCGAGGCGGAAATCAAAACGCAGCTGGCCGGTGCGGGTCGCCTGGAGGTTACGCACCACGGCGCGGAACGCCGTGCCTTGCTGCAGCTCACCCGCGATCTGGCGCAGCGCCGTGAGATCGGTAAATCCGAAGAAGCTGTCCTTCCCCTCACGATGAACAGGCTTCAGCAGCCCGCACTTCTCGAGATAGCGGAGGTGGTCGAGCCGCAACGACGGATACATCGCGAGAATGTCGCGGTGGCCGTAGCGCTGTTTCTTGTCTGTGGATTCGCTGGTGACGACTATCGCCTGGCCTCGCTTGGTGTCCTGCGATGGCGCGTCGTGCGGCGGATCGAATGGCAGATCAGGCATCGATCGGCTTCACGATGATGCAAAACGCGTGCGAAGTCAATGAGGGAACGCCTCGAGCATCGACGACGCGGATTCGAACCGAGCGGCGGGAGTGCAGTCGAGCGCACGCATGATCGCGGCACGCGCGGCATCCGGCATGTCTTGGGTGGGAACAGCGGGCTTGACCTGCAGCATCTGACCGATCAACTCAGGCAACGACGCGGCCCTGAACGGCAGCGTGCCCGTTACCATTTGGTAAGCGAGTACACCAATCGTGAACACATCGGCGCGCGCGTTCGGTGCGCCGCCCATCAGGATCTCGGGCGCCACGTAAGGCAGCTCGGTCTGGCTGGCCTCCTGCCCTCGCAACTCCTGCTCTCGCATGGTCGCCAGCACATCCTGGACGGACTTGATGCCAGCGGAAGAGATGACGATCTCCTCCGAACCAGAGGAGGCGGACCTGTCCGCCGTAGCGGCGAAGCCGCGAAGGCGGATCATGTCGGGGTTCACGCCGCAAACGAAGCCGCCGCGTGCATTAAGGGCCGCCACGGCGTCGAGCGCCTGCGCAATCAGGCCCGCGGCGCGCGGCCACGGAAATGGCCCCGCCTCCGCCATCGCCTGCCTAAGACTCGGCCCGTCGATCAGATCGGTCACGACGAACACACTGCGCTCGTCTTCGCCGAAATCGCGAACCTGCAACAAGCCTGGATGCGCCACCTGCAGCGTGCGCGCCTCGACCAGGAACCTGCCGCGGACGGCATCCCAGTGCGGCTGCTCGTCGCGTTTGAGCACGCGGATCGCGACCGGAATCCCCAGAGCTCGGTGAGTTGCCCGGTAGACAAGGCTGCCGAGCCGCCCACGCCCCAGCAATCCTCCGAGTTCGTACTTCGAAAGCAGGCCCGCGTCCGCAGGGAACGCCGCGGCTGCCGAAGGCTCTCCCGCCGCTGATTGCAGTGCCTCGACGAAGGCCGTTACCGACGGCCACCGCTTTTCGGGATCCTTCTCGATGGCCTTCATCACCGCGGCATCGACGGCAGCCGGAAGTCCGCTGCGCCGCGCGGCCGCGCTGACCGGGGCCTCTGTCAATGTCCTGGTGATGACCGTCGCCTGGTTGGCTGCGTCGAACGGGCGTCCGCCGGTCAGCATCTCGTACGCAATCACGCCCAGCGCGTACACGTCAGTCGCCGGCGTCACGTCGTCCCCGCGCATCTGTTCCGGCGCCGCGTACGCCAGCGTGCCCAGGAAGAACGCCGGATCGGTCAACCGCGTTTCCTCGCCGGTCTTCATCGCCGCGAGGCCAAAATCGATCACCTTGTAGACGCGCTCGCCTGACTCGTAGCGATGCGCGACAATGTTGGCCGGCTTAAGGTCGCGATGCGTGATGCCGCGATCGTGGGCCATCTGCAGCGCGGAGCCTACGCCGTCGAGAATCGCCGCCACGCGCGCGGGCGGCATCGGGGCCTCGAGATCGATCTCTTCACGAAGGCTCGGGCCGCTCAGCAGTTCCATCACCATGAACGGCTGATCAGCGGCATCGAATCCGAAATCAAGCAGTCCGACGATGTTGGGATGGCGAAGCTGCGCGCAGGCCCGGCTCTCGCGGAGGAAGCGCTGGCGGGACTCCGGTGGTGTATCAGGAGTCGCCTGCATCACCTTGATCGCGACCTCGTCTCCAAGGTGCATGCGGTGCGCGCGATAGACGTGGCCCATGCCGCCGGAACCAAGGGCGGCGATGATTTCGTACCGGTCGTCTATGCGGGCGCCAGTCGAGAGCACGAGAGCAGCTTATACGCGATGCAGATGATGGCGGAAGCTATTGCTTCGGCAGCACCTTCATTGAGCCGACGAAGCCGAAGGCGTCCGACGGCGATACACCAGGAACGAAGTCGTGCCCGAAGGCTCGGTGATCGCGGCGACGCGTTCCCACCCGCCCGGCGTCAGCCGGGATAACCACCCCTCGTTGGCAGCGGCAATCAGCCAACTACCAGCCTCAACACCGTTGAGATCGAACGTTGAGCCATCGACAAGAATCGGGGCCTCGGGCGGACGCGTTTCGTTCCACACCTGCGAGTAAAAGCGCGTGTAGGCATCGCCATAGGGCACGCGCTCGCTGACCAGCAGTGCGTCACCCTGCTCGCGGCGCTGGAACACCTCGGCCAGCGCGCCCTTGATATTCCCGCCGAACCACACGCTTGACGCGTCGCGATAACGGCCCATGTAGTCCCGGTAGAAACCGGCGAACTGCAATGGCACGCTGGCGATCAACACCACGGCCGCCGCCTGGCGCCAGGCCGCGCGCGAAGCCCACAGCTGCTCCAGTCCATGCACCGCCACCAGCGCGCCGAACGGCAATACGAACATCGCGCGATACCGATTGAGATCGAGGGTGCCCGTCGCCACCGCGGCCAGCGGCCCGGTGATGAATCCCAATACCAGCAGCCGCTCGAAGCGGGAACCGTGCCACAGCCTCGCGATGCCGAGCGGCAGAAGCACCGCGAACGCGATCGGAAAGAATCCGGCGGTGCGCGTGGAGTTCGTCATGCTGGTGTCGCCGGCCAGGAACAAGAACTCAGGATTGAAGTACTGCCACCAGGCGCCGAGGCGAAGTCGAACGCCCTCGACCGAGAGCGCGGGCGCGATGCCACTCGCCGCGCGGCCATCCATGCGATACGCCTGCAGTAATTCGGCGTAGCGCTCAGGATGCGCGACGTGCCAGAACACGATCGGCAAGAGCACCACGCCGAATCCAGCGGCGATCCACGCCAGTAGCCGCGGGTTGCGCCACGCGCGCACGCACCACACGGTTGCCGCGAGATACAGCGGCATCATGATGACGCCGGCGAGATAGCCGTAGATGCCGAGGCCAAGCGACGCCGTGCCGGCACCGAGCAGCCACGGCCGCGGACGCCGATCGTACTCGTGCAAAGCGATCAGCCACAGGAGTACAAATGGGAGCGGATAGATGACGCTGAGCGCCAGCCGGCTGTGAATGAACAGGCCAGGCGACAGCGCGAGCAGCAGCGCCGCCGCCAGCGGCATCCATGGACTCGTGGTCAGTCGCGCGTGGAGCACGAGCACCAGCACGACAATCAATACCCCGACCAGCGCCGTCGGGATGCGAACGGCGGCGTCGGACAACGGCATCACCGTCAACCCAAGCGCGGTCGCGTAGATCATCATCGGATCGCGGCCGGCGGGAAACTCGGGTTCCGAAAAGTAGACCGGCAGCAACCGGCCGTTCAGGTCCCGGCCGGTGCTGGCCACGGAAATCGCCTGCAGGGAGAAATTCACCTCGTCGTGGATCAGGTAGATCGGCGCGTGCGACAGCCGCGTGGCATAGAGCGCTGCCGTGCCAATCGCGACCAGGATCGCGGCGACGATCAGTAGCCTGCCTCGAAGCATCGGCATCTAATATGTCAGAAGATGGAGACCATGGACTCGCGGCGCCACGGCATCGTGCTCTACGACGGAACGTGCCTGTTCTGCCATGCCTCGATGCGATTCATCGCCGACCGCGATCCCGCGGGATACTTTCGTTTCGGCGCCCTGCAAGACCCGCGCGTCCGCGACATACTGGACCGCCACAATCTCACCGGCATCGTGGCGTCGAGCATGGTGCTGATCGAGAACGATCGCCCCTACCTTCGGTCGACCGCAGGGCTTCGCATCGCCCGTCGTCTGTCGTTCCCGTGGAGCCTCGCGGGAATCTTCCTGCTCGTCCCTCGGCCGATTCGCGACGTGGTGTACGCCGCCTTCGCCGCGCTGCGCGCGCGCATTGCCGGCACGACCGACAGCTGCGACATCCCGTCCGACGCCATTCGTCAACGGCTTATCTAGCGCGGCCGAACTGCCGGCGACAGCCGGTCCGCCACCGCAACCAGCGTCACGGCGACCAGGATCAGCAGCAACGGCTGCACCGTGGTCGTGTAGCGCATGTTGGTGAGCACGAATGAGATCGTGGCCGGAATATAGAGAATCAGCGCCAGCGGCAGCAACACCGCGTAACCCCGCTTCCATCCGATCCAGGCGCCGATGATCGCCAGCGCAAGATAGAACGACGACAGCAGCGTGCCCGCGCCGTAGACCAGGCGGCTGTTGGCAAACTGCTGCGCGGTCCCTAGGTCATCGGTGCCGATGATGATGAACAGCCTGATCGATCGGTACAGCACGCTCCAGGCATAGTCGATGGGTCCCCTGCGAATGTTGTCGAGCGCCAGAGCCATGTAGCGCTGCTGCTCGTGTGGCTGCACACGATAGTAGGCCCGATTGATCAGGATCTCTCCGGCGCGGAGACATTCCGTCTCCTGCGGCACCCTCGGCTCAGGGTCTGGCTGCGTGAAGCGATAGCGGCCGGCAAACAGCGCCTCCGCGATCCCAAGGTCAACGGTGAGGTCGGTGTACTCACCATTCCACTGCCGCGGCACCACGAGCCTGGACTCATCGACAAATCGCAGCGTGGCCGAAGTATCCGATAGCGTGATGGCCCTGAGCCGATCGATCGATGGCTCGCCGCGATCGAGTCCGCGAAGCATCTTCCGCAGCGCGGCCCGCAGGTCGGATTCGTCCAGGCGGCCGTCATGATTGGCATCCAGCTTCGCTTGTGCGGACACCGGCTCCGCCCACGCGAGGTGGCGGACCATCCCGACCACATCAAACAAGTCCAGCAACACATCGTCTACATCCAGGTTCTCGGTGTGGCGATTGCTGACGAAGTAGACGAACGGGTCGGCGTCTCCGCCAGCCGGCGTCAGGCTTGGAGCGGCGGCCACGTCCGCGGGCCACTCGGCTTCGACGTGGTGGTAGATACGCGCTTCACGGCCCACCGGTGGAATCGACCCTGCATAGCGGTTGCCCGCAACTGGCGTCATGGCGATGCGATTGAGCGGACCGCGATCGAGCCGGTAAACGAGATGGACCGATTCTGGAACGGTCTGCCCGCAGTTCATGCTGACGTTGAAGTCGACGGGCACACCGACCAGGCTGGTGTAATCGAACGGTGACGTCGCAAACACGCTCCGCGGATTGTGCGCGCGGCTCTCGATGTACGGGCCGGCCTGTAGCGTGCCGTACCACAACTGCACGCCCCCGTGGGTGCTGGTCGGCAGGAACTGCCCACTCAACTGGTAGTTTCTCCAGGTCCACGGCACCAGCAGCGCGAAGGCCACGACGGCAATGACGACACCCTGCTGAATGCGACGCCAGGTCCAAGGCCCCAGGAGCCAGTTCAGGCCGGCAAACACCAACGGCAGCAGCACCAGGTTCGGGCGAAACTGCGCGGCTATCCCGGTGCAGAGGCCGGCAGCGATGAACCATCGCCAGCGGTTTTCTTCACGGCCGCGCGCAAAGGCCAGGAGTGCCGCCATGAAGAGCGTGGTCGAAACCGAGTCCGTCGATTCCGTTGAGACGTAAACCGTGTTGAACGACAGGCCTGCAACCAGCAGCGTGGCCACCGCGGCAATCCGGCGATCGAACGCGCGCACGGTGTAGGCGTAGACCATGAGCGGCACGGTCGCGTTGAGGAGCGCCTGCACGAGAAGCGCGGGCAGCGGCGTCGGGCCAAAGAGCCAGTAGAACGGGGCAAGAAAATATCCGTAGCCCCACGGCACATCGAACGTCTCAAAGGGCCGGCCCTGCGCGAGTTCGATGGCAATCTGGTGGTACTGGTCGATGCCCTGCCAGCCCCACGGGTGCGGGGCCCAGACGAAGATGAAGACGAGGCCAATCGCGAGAGTGATGGCCGCGCCGGCCATGGGCACGGCCGGCGAGGCGGCAAGCCGGTCAACCAGCGCGCGTGCGTTCATGGCTCCAGCTCGCGGTTAAGGCACGCCACGAGTCTAGACGTGCTGGAGCTCTGATTCAGCCTCGTCCAGCAGGTGTTCAAACCACAGGTTCGAGATCTTCTCCTGGACGCTGTTCTGCCGCAGCCTGGCCTGGAGGTTGTCGAAGTCAACGCGGTCGAGTTCCTGGTCCTGGTTATAGCAGGAGAAGACGAACTCCTCGCGGCCGGTCTCCGGGTCGACATGGCGCTGCAGGCACTGCGCGCAGACTTCCTTCATCATGCACTGCATCGGCGAGTTGATGCTGCCGATGCCAACGTGCTTCGGATCCAGATGCGGCTGCAGGATGCCGTGGCGGGCCAGGCGAACCGCGTTCATCATGCGATCGGAGCCGATCGCAATGATCCGCGAGACGTCCTTCAGCGGAACGAGCGGCTCGCCGAACTTGCCTTCAGCGTAGGCCACCATTGCCTGGACGATGTTGCCGCGGAAGTGGTGATCCTGCGGCCGGTGCGCCTCGATCTCCACGCCAACGTCGCTCGACCAGATCACCTGGTCCGTGCCGGCCTCGATATCTTCACGCTTGAAGACGTCCGCGCCGTTCTTGTAGCCGGCGAAGTACAGCACGCGGTTGCCCTGCGCCTTCAGCGCCTTCGCGATCGAGAACAGCACCGCGTTGCCGAGACCCCCACCGGCCAGCAGCACGGCGGATCTCTCGGGAATCTCGGTCGGCGTTCCCGTGGGCCCCATCACCACGACAGGTTCACCGGGCTTGAGGTACGCGCACAGCCGGCTGGACACGCCCATTTCAAGCGTAATCAACGACAGCAGACCCTTCTCGGCATCCACCCACGCACCGGTGAGGGCCACGCCCTCCATCAGCATCGACGCGACGTGGCCGTTCACGTCCACGTTCTTCGTCAACCGCTCGAAGTTCTGAAGGCGATAAAACTGGCCGGGCTGGAAGTGCCGCGCGGCCGCCGGCGCCCGGACGATCACTTCGACGATCGTCGGCGTCAGCCGGATGACGCGCTCCACGCGGGCAAGCAGTTGATCGTCGAACTTCGCGACCAGTGCCTGCCACGCCGACTCTCGCTGCGGCTGCTGCGCGCGATCCAGCCGCGCGATCTCGTCCTCAAACAGCGCGACGACATGCGGGTAGCCGTGCTTGGCCGACGCCATCGCCTTGACGACGTTGCCGTTGTAGCGGGGATGGTTGTCGCCGTAGTAGGTGACGAACTTGCCGCCGGTGTTGTGCGAGGTGAAGAAGCCGTTAGCATCCGGCTCGAGCGCAAAACCGTTGGCGGTCTTCACCGCCTTGAAGCCCTGGAAGAACTTCTGCTTGCTGTCGAGCGTGAACGATCCGGGGTGTTCTTTCTCGTAGATCACGTTCGGCGCAGTGCCCGCGGCCACCAGCACGGTGCGAGCCGGCAACTCGACGCGCGAGCCATCGGCGCGCGTGAATGCCATCGCCTTCACGTGGCCGAACTGGTCGGGCACCGCTTCGATCGGGTTCATGTTCTCGGTGAAGGAAATGCCTTCCTGCAACGCGAGCGCGACCTCTTCGTGGTTCAAGCGATAGGCAGGCGCGTCCTGGATGCGCTTGCGGTAGGCGAGCGTGACGCCTCCCCATCCGCGGATCATGTCGATGAAGTTGGGCGCCTCGCCGGCAGCGGCGGCGCGGGCGCGCTCCGCCTTCACCGCAGCGCCGTGACTGCGGAACTCGTCCAGGATGCCGAGCTCTTCGGCGTCCATCATGCCGCGGACACGCGCTTCGCCAAGTTCGCGGACCAGCGCATCGTAGCGATCGGCTGTCTTCTCGACCTGGATCGGGTAATACGCCATCAATTCGGTGGCGGTATCCACGCCGGTGAGGCCGCCGCCAATCACCACCGCCGGCAGCCGAGCCTGCAGGTTCGACAGCGCGTCCTTCTTGAACGCGCCGGTGAGCTGCAGCGCCATCAGGAAGTCGCTCGCCTTGCGAATGCCGCGAATCAGGTTGTTCTTGATGTCGATGATCGTCGGCCGTCCGGCGCCGGCCGCAATGGCCACGTGATCGATGCCCGACGACCAGGCTTCCCGGATCGGCAAAGATCCGCCGAAGCGGACGCCGCCATAGATCTGCAGCTTGTCGCGGCGCGCCAGCGTGAGGTGAATCAGCGTCAGGAAGTTCTTGTCCCAGCGAACGGTGATGCCGTATTCAGAGACGCCGCCGAAGCCCTCGAGCACGCGTTCGTCGAGCGGGCGATAGATCTCGCTCCAGTCGCGGATCGGGCGCGGCGACACGCCGCGCGTCGCTGATCCCACCAGTTCCCCGGGCAGCGGCTCGATCTTGAGACCGTCGATGGCGACGACACCGAAGCCTTCGTTCAAGAGGTAATGCGCGAGGGTGTAGCCGGCCGGACCGAGGCCGACGACCAGCACGTTGCGCCCGTTGTACTCGAGCGCGTACGGGCGCTTGATGTTGAGCGGATTCCAGCGCGTCAGCAGGCCGTAGATCTCGACGCCCCACGGCATGTTCAGCACGTCGGTCAGCACGCCGGTTTCGATCTGCGGAATGTTGACCGGCTCCTGCTTCTGGTAGATGCAGGCCTTCATGCAGTCGTTGCAGATGCGGTGACCGGTGCCGGGGCACATCGGGTTGTCGACGGTGACAATCGCGAGCGCGCCGATGGCGTCACCGCGCTTGCGCACGGTGTGCATCTCCGAGATCTTCTCGTCCAGCGGGCACCCCGCCAGTGGAATGCCCAGCGGGTTCGGTGTGAGCTTGCCTTCCTTGTCGCGAATGCCCTTCGAGCAGGTGTCCTTGTCGCGTTCGTGGCACAGCACGCAGTAATGAATCTCGCTGAGCACTTCGCGGCGGGTGTAGCGGTTGTCGGTGAGCTTGAAACCCTGCCGCCGGCGCAGCTTCTCGTCCGGACCGTAGATCTCCTCGGGCACCGCGGCGTCAGGCCGCTGGATCTGCACCAGGTGGTCGTAATCCAGGTTCTCGGGGAAGCGGAACACCACCCATCCGCGATAGTTGGGATCGTGAATGTGCGCGGCGCACCACCGCTTCAGCGACTCAATCTCGGCTGCGACGGCTGCCTTGTCAGTTGCTTCGCGATCGAGCAGCGAGCAGCCGTACGCCGCAAGGGCCATCTCGTGATCGGAGACAGTCCGGTTCGCATCACTCGCCGCCGCAGGTGCCGCGGCGGCGGCGCTGACAATGCGCTCCACCAGCGAGTGATCGTCAGCGGTGGCCGCCACATGCGCGCCGCCCTTCAGCAGCGGCAGGGCGCGCCGGCGCACAAAGTCGATCTTGAAGCGGAACAGCACGTCGTAGGCGCGCGTCGCGCTCGCGAGCTCGTCGGCGCTGGCGCCGACGCTGAACAGCGCGCTCACAAAGCGGCTGACGTGCGGCGCCATCGCCACCACGATACTGCCGCGCGCCACGGCGTTGAGGGATTCCGGAATCTCGCGGTATTGATCCCACTGCGCCCACAGCTCGGGCTCGGTAGACTTCACCTGCTCGACAAAACGCTGATACAGCTCGCGCAGCCTGGCCGGCCGATGCAGATCGGCAAAGGAAAACCCGTCGATTCCCAGAGGCGTATTCGATGTCATGAACAACCTACAATTATAGGTGCTGGAGTGCCCAGGTGCTAGGGTGCGGGAGCGCGATTAGCGTGGTACGATTCTTTCCCGGGCAATGACCATTAAACTCAACGGCGACCCGCACGAAATCCCTGCGCCGCTCAGCGTCAGCGCGTTGCTGCAGCAGCTGGAGATCGACGCGCGCCGGGTTGCCGTGGAACTGAACCTCACGGTGGTCAAGAAGGCCGCCTACGATTCATCGGTGATCAAGGACGGCGACGAGGTTGAAATCGTCAATTTCGTGGGCGGCGGCTAGTGGGTGACAACTTCATTATTGCCGGCCGCACCTTCGCATCGCGGCTGATCATCGGCACCGGCAAGTACCCGTCGCACAACATCATGAAGGCCGCGCACGAGGCCTCCGGCGCCGACATGGCCACTGTGGCCGTCCGCCGCGTCGACATCTCGCGCAAGACCGAATCGCTGCTCGACTACATCGACACGTCGAAGATCTTCCTGCTTCCCAACACCGCCGCCTGCTACACCGCCGACGAGGCGATCCGCACCGCGCGGCTGGGTCGCGAAGCCGGCATGTCGAATTGGGTGAAGCTCGAAGTGATCGGCGATGAGCAGACGCTGTTCCCGGACAACGAGGGGCTGCTCGAAGCCACGCGCGTGCTGGTGAAGGAAGGCTTCGTCGTTCTGCCGTACACCAACGACGATCCGGTGATGTGCCGCAAGCTCGCCGACGCTGGCGCCGCCGCGGTCATGCCGCTCGGCGCGCCGATTGGCTCGGGTCTCGGCATCCAGAACCCCAACAACATCCGCATCATCAAGGAACAGGCAAAGGTGCCGGTGATTGTCGATGCCGGTGTCGGTACCGCCTCAGACGCCGCGATCGCCATGGAACTCGGTGCGGATGGCGTGTTGATGAATACGGCGATTGCGGGGGCGCAGGATCCCGTGGCGATGGCAAGGGCGATGAGGCTTGCAGTGGAAGCCGGCCGCCTCGCGTTCCTGGCCGGCCGCATTCCCAGGAAGTCGTACGCCAGCGCCAGCAGTCCCCTGCACGGCGTCGTCGGCAGCTAGCGTCCTGACGCGGTCAGCGGGTGAAGAGCGGCCAGGCCGCGTCTTTGTCCGAGACGAGCACCGGGTCGAACGGCCAGGTGACGCCGAACGCGGGATCGTTCCAGCGCACGCCGGATTCGGCGTTCGGCGCCCATGGAGATGACGCGAAGTACTGGGCCTCGGTATCGTCTTCCAGCGTGATGTAGCCGTGCGCCACGCCCTCCGGCATGTAGAGCATCCGCCGGTTTTCCGCGTTCAGTTCGACCGCGTCCCACTGCTTGAAGGTCTGGGAATCTTCGCGAAGATCGATGATCACGTCGAGCAACGAGCCGCGTGTCGCGCGCACGATTTTCGCCTGCGCGTGCGGCGCGTGCTGGAAGTGCATGCCGCGCAGCGTGCCGCGCCGCGGATTGAAGGCGATGTTGCACTGCGCCAGCGACGGATTCATGCCGCGCTCGCGCAGTTCGTCAGGCAGCCACGTCGTCGCGAAAAAGCCGCGCGAGTCTCGAATCGGCGTGATGTCGAGAACCCACGCGCCCGGGATGCGCGACGGCGTGTAGAGCATTACAGCCGGAACAGGTTGGGGCTGGTGACGCCCTTCAACGCGTTGCGGGTATCGACCAGCAGCTTGAAGTTGCGCACCATCGCCGGGTAATCGAACACCTTGTGATCGGTCACGATCACGCCGCAGTCGATACCGTCGTGCATCTTCTTCTCATCGATGCTGGTGAGATCGAGATGCGCGTGCTTGAAGTTCGGGAAGTACGGATCGGTGTAAGTCACCGTCGCGCCGCCCTTGGCCAGCAGTTCGAGGATCTCGAGCGCCGGCGACTCGCGCAGGTCGTTGACGTCACGCTTGTAGGCGACGCCAATCACGTGGACGCGCGAACCGTTGAGCGACTTCTTCTGGGAGTTGAGCGCGTCGGCGACACGATGCACCACGAACTCCGGCATGCTGCTGTTGACCACACCGGCCAGTTCGATGAAGCGCGCCTCGAAGTTGTACTGGCGCGCCTTCCACGACAGGTAGTGCGGGTCGATCGGGATGCAGTGGCCGCCCAGGCCCGGCCCCGGGTAGAACGGCATGAAGCCGAACGGCTTGGTCTTGGCCGCGTCGATCACTTCCCACACGTTCAGGCCCATGCGGTGACACATCAGCGCCAGCTCGTTCACCAGGCCGATGTTGACGGCGCGGAAGGTGTTCTCGAGCAGCTTCACCATCTCGGCGACGCTCGGCGAGCTGACCGGCACGACGCTGTCCATGACCTGGCTGTAGAACGCCACGGCGGCGCGGGTCGAGTCCTCGTTGATGCCGCCGACGACCTTCGGAATGTTCTTGGTCTGGTATTGCGGGTTGCCCGGATCGACGCGCTCGGGTGAAAACGCGAGATAGAAGTCCGTGCCGGGCGTGAAGCCCTTGGCGGCCAGCGTCGGCTGCACGACTTCGACCGTGGTGCCCGGATAGGTCGTCGATTCGAGGATGATCAGCTGGCCTTTCTTCAGCACCGCTGCCGTCGCTTCGACCGCCTGGACCACGTAGGTCATGTCCGGGTCCTTCGTCTTGCGCAGCGGCGTCGGCACGCAGATGTCGATGATGTCGGCATCAGCAAGGCGCTTCGGATCCGTCGTCGCCACGAACTTGCCGTTCTTGATGACCTCGGCGAGATGCTCCGACGGCACGTCCGGAATGTAGCTGCGGCCGGCCATCAACTCGGCGACCTTGCGTTCGTCGACGTCGAAGCCGATCACGCCGAACCCGGCACGCGCGAATTCAACGGCCAGCGGCAGGCCGACGTAGCCAAGCCCGATCACGCCCAACTTCGCCTGCTTCGCTTCGATCTTTTTCAGTAATTCCATGCGTCTGTTATCCGCGAAAAAAGTTCCGAACTGCGTTGACGACCGCCGACTGCTGGGCCTCGGTCAATTCCGGGTAGATCGGCAGCGCGAGCGAGTCGCGTGCCGCCGCCTCGGCAACCGGGAACGCCCCGGCGCTGTAACCAAGCGGCTTGAAGCACTCCTGGAGGTGGAACGGAACCGGGTAATAGACCTCGGTGCCGATGCCCGCGGCATCCATGTGCGCGCGCAACCGATCACGATCCTGGACGCGGATCACGAACTGATTGTAGATGTGCGTGCGGTTTGGCGCTTCGACCGGCAGCGTGACGTTGCTGAGCCCGGCGTCGGCAAACATCTGGCGGTAGCGCTGCGCGTTGCGCCGGCGCCCCTCGGACCACGACGCCAGGTGTGGCAGCTTGACGCGCAGGACCGCCGCCTGGAGCGCGTCGATGCGGAAATTGGCGCCGACCAGGTGGTGGTAGTACTTCGGCTCCATGCCGTGCGTGCGGATCAGCCTGAGCTTCTTCGCCACTGCCGGATCGACGGCCGTCACGAAACCGGCGTCGCCAAACGCACCGAGGTTCTTGCTCGGAAAGAACGAAAAGCACCCGACGGCGCCCCACGTCCCGACCGGCTTGCCGTGATACTCGCAGCCGATCGCCTGCGCCGCGTCTTCGATGACGGCGATGCCACGCTTCGCTCCCGCATCAACCAGCGGCTTCAGTTCCGCTGACTGGCCGAAGAGGTGCACGGG
>DATMJU010000427.1:0-2621 GCA_035553795.1 Vicinamibacterales bacterium | reverse complement strand
CGCAACCGTCGCAGCCGAAACCAGCGGCACATCGACCAGCGTGACCAGCGCGCCTTCGAGTTGCGGATCGTCGATCGCCTGCAGTCCCGCGAGCAGCGACGACAACTGCCCCTGCTCCCATCCCGGATGCTCAATCAGCCGTGCGCGCGTTTCATGCGAGGGCATCGCCTGTCGCACCGCGTCGATATGGGCGCCGGCAACCACCACAACTTGCGGGACGCCCCCCTCGAGCAGGGTCTTAACCACGCGTGCCACTACGGTCTCTCCCGTATTACCAACCGGTAGAGCGGCTTTGGCCTGCCCCATCCTCGACGAGGCGCCGGCGGCCAAGACGATGCCTGAGATCATTGAATTTGCGCCCAAAAACCAGATTCCAGCGCGACAATACGAGCCATGCTGTAAACGCCCGGGCCGGCTGGTTCGTATACTTGACTTCCCATTGCTCACCTGCCTACACTTGCCGCGTTTTCCGCGACCCCTCTGATGCCCTCAGTCTAATCGGCGGCTTCCTTCGGGTCTCGGGACATCGGAGGACAGGTTATGCCGACCGGGACTATCGCACGGCTCCTAATCGACAAAGGCTTCGGGTTCATTCGTGATGAATCCGGCTTGGAGCATTTCTTCCACCGCAGCGCCGTTCGCGGCGCGGTGTTCGAGCTGCTTCGGGAGGGCCAGCGCGTCGACTTTACGATCGAGGAATCCCAGAAGGGTCCTCGAGCAGGAGACGTTCGACTGATTGAAGGGTAAGACTGCACTTTCTGTGTTTTAACTTTGCTTCTCCTTCCGGCCCGAGCATCTGGGGCCGGAAGTTCGTCACCACACCCCGCTACACTGCTTCATCACTTCCTTGAAACGTCTGCTGATCCGCGGCGCCCTGGTCTTCGGCGCGCTCGTGCTCCTCGCCGCCTATCCGCTCTCACGCCTCGGCGCGTGGCTGGTCGTCGAAGATCCGCTGCAAAAGGCCGACGCCATCGTCGTGCTGGGCGGCACGATGTACGAACGCCAGCTCGAAGCGGTCGATCTGTTCGCGTCCGGCTACGCGCCGCGCATCTTCGTGCTTCGCGAGATCCAGGATTGGGGTGAGGTCGAGCTGATCAGGCGCGGCGTGCCTTACGTGCAGCCGGTGGACATCCAGATCGACACGATGGTCAAGGTTGGCGTGCCCCGTGATGCGATCGGCATTCTCGAACCGGCCAACAGCACCGCGCAGGAGGCCGACCACGTCCATGACCTCGTGACGTCCCAGCGCCTGTCGCGCGTCATCGTGGTCACATCAAAGCAGCACACCCGCCGCGCGCGGCTGGTGATGCATCGCCGGATGCAGGGTACTGGTGCGGAGGTGATCATCCGCTCGACCAGGTACGACCGTGAAGATGTGGAGCACTGGTGGCGCGAACGCGGCACGCTGCGTTTCACGCTGTTCGAAACGCAGCGGTTGTTTGCGTACTGGATTGGCCTGGCGGATTGATGGCGGAAGCGCCTGGGAGTCGAACCCAGCCTGCCCCACAAGGAGGCAGCGACCGATTTTGAAGACCGGGAGGGCCACCGGGCCCCGTTCACTTCCGTGCGGAGATCATACCAACAACTTCAGCACGGCCTTGGTATCCGACAAGTCTCGCAGTACCTCGTCGGCGCCCGCCGTCTTCAACTGATCCATCGTAAAGCCGCCGGTCGCGACGGCGATCGACTTCGCCCCCGCAACCTTCGCGCATTCGATGTCGTGCGGGGTGTCGCCGATCACGATCACCCGCTCGATCGCTTCCGGAGGAATGTCGTACGTCTCGGCACGGCGGCAGGCGATCGGCACCAGCGCGTTGCGATCGGCCGAGTCATCGCTGAACGCGCCCCATTCGAAGTAGTCCCAGATCTCGAAATGCTGAAGCTTGATCTCGGCGGCCTCACGATAGTTGCCGGTGAGCAGCGCGAGGTGCAGGTGATGGTGATCGTCGAGCGTGTCGAGCAACTCGACCGCGCCTGGCATCAAGCCCTTGTGACCGGTGCCCGGGTGCTGGATCTCTTCCGCCAGGATGGGAATGTAGTTCTCGCGGAACCGCTCGTGATGGTCGGGTGTGTCGGGAAGACCGGCTGAGCGCAACGCGTTCGACACCAGGAACGAATCGGTCCGGCCGCCGAACGATTCGCCCGCGAACGCGTCCTTCACGCCGAAGGTCTTCTCGAACGCCCTCGTCATGGCGCGCAAGCCGGCGCGCCCGCTCAACAGGAGCGTGCCATCGATATCAAACAGGATCAGTGCTGGGTTCATCCGAATAATTTCTTCAAGAGGCCGGGGGCGCGCAGCTCGCCGGTCGCGGCGACCACTTCAAGGCGTCGCCCGCCAAGCGCCCTGGCGAAAGAGTCGTCGGCGGTGATGGCGAGCAGCGCAAGGCCGCGCGCCTGTGCCGCACGGGCGAGGTCCGCGCCGAACGACGCAACCGTGTCTCGCGGCAGCGTCGCGGACGGATGCTCGGCAATCAGCATCTTTGGGCCAAGCGCCAGCGAACGGGCCAGGTGCACGCGCATCTGCACGTCGACCGGGACCTTGCCGGCCGGCGCGTCGAACAGCGATGGGTCGATGCCAACGCTGCGCGCCACCTCGCCGGCTTGCGGCACGACCCGCGGAT
>DATMJU010000426.1:0-8277 GCA_035553795.1 Vicinamibacterales bacterium | reverse complement strand
TCCGGGTACTATTCGCTGATCATTTCTCCCAAGGAGACAGCCTGTGACCAACGAACGACGTGAATTCCTTGTCGCCGCCATGATGGCGCTCGCGGCCCCGGCCCTCGGGTCCGCGCAGGCGCCGGCCAACGCGTCGCGCGCCGTCGCGACGAAAGACGCGCCCGCCGTCAATCTCGACGGCTGGCAGATGACGGCGACGGAAGTGACCATTCCGGCGGGTGCGCCGCCGGGACGCAAGCATCGCCATCCCGGGTTCGTGATCGGCTACGTCCTGGAAGGGCAGTACAGCTTCGCGGTCAACGATCAGGCGCCGAAGGTGTTCACGGCGGGTCAGATGTTCTTCGAATCGTTCGACGCGCCAGGCGAGGTGCACTCGGCGTCCGGGAACGCCAGCGCCACGCAACCTGTGAAGTTTCTCGCCATCGTCTTCCACAAGAAGGGCGACCCGGTCACGATTCCCGGCTGATTGGTACATTCGCGGCAGGCGGCCGGCACGGCTTGTGTCACGTACACCCTGGCCGGCCGCTGAAGTTGCGGCGCCGGGATCCTTCGTACGTTACTCCTGAAAAAATCCTGCAATCGCGTTCACACGAAGCGGCGCGAAACGGCTACGATTTCAGGTTGCGTTGTTTGTGTGGTTGATGCCGCATCCCCCACGTGCATTTCAGGAGGAGAGATCGATGAGATTTGTGTTGAAAGCCATGGCCGCCGCGCTGGCCATCGGGTTGTGCCTGCCGGCGGTCACCGCTGCGCAGGGCGGCGGTGCCAGTAGTACCGGCACCATTCAGGGCCGTGTCACCGACAGCAGTGGCGCGGTGCTTCCCGGTGTAACCGTGACCGTGTCGAGCCCGTCGATGCTGGGCACCCAGACCCTAGTCACCAACGAGAACGGAACCTTCCGGGCTCCGGCGGTGCCTCCGGGCATGTATGAACTGACGTTTGAGCTTGCCGGCTTCAACAGCGTCAAGCGCAGCGGGGTTGAGATCTCGCTGGGCTTCACGGCGAATGTGAACGCGGAACTCGCGCTCGCCACGTTGCAGGAGACGGTCACGGTGTCCGGCGCCTCGCCGGTGATCGACACCACCGCGACGCGCGTGCAGCAGAACTTCAAGCTCGAACAGCTCAACACCATCCCGAACGGGCGCGACATGTGGTCGCTGCTGGCGGCCACGCCCGGCGTGATCATGACCAACATCGACATCGGTGGGAACCGCGCCGGCACGCAGACCGGCTACCGCGCCTACGGCTTGAGCGGCCAGGTGCGGACCTCGGTCGAAGGCATCAACACCACTGAAGGCACCGGCGGCGCCGGCTTCTACTACGACTACGGCTCGTTCGAAGAGGTCTTCATGGGCGTGGCCGGTCAGGGTGCCGAGGCGGCAACGCCGGGCGTGCAGTCGAACTTCGTCGGCAAGTCGGGCAGCAACCGCTTTGGCGGAGAGGTGTATGCCGACGGCTACAACAACTCGTTCCAGTCCTCGAACCTGGGAGACATCTACACGCGTCCGACCGCGCAGGGTGGCTACGGTTTCCGTCCTGGCAGCAACGAAGTCCTGCGCTCTACGACGTCAACGCGAACGTCGGCGGTCCCATCAAGAAGGACAAGATCTGGTGGCACGCGTCGTGGCGCCGCCAGTTCAACGCGGTTGAGCAGCCGCTCTTCACGTTCGACCAGTCGTTCGACACGTGGAACCAGAACCCGTCTGCGAAGCTGACCTACCAGCTGAATCAGAAGAACAAGTTCATTGCCTACTACCAGTGGAACATGAAGGAGCAGCCGAATCGCCTGCCGATCGGCGGCTATACCTATACCGATCCGTCGCAGACGTCACGCCAGGTGTCGCCGAGCTGGGTCTACAAGGCGGAATGGAACGGCACGCTGTCCGATCGCCTCTACATCGAGGCGAGATGGGGCGACTTCGGGTACTACGATCCGCGGTACTCGAACAGCGATGAGGACTATTTCTGGCGCGACACCACCCTGTTGGTGTTGACCGGCGCGCACGCCGAGTCGCAGACCGACCGCGATCGCAAGCAGACCACCGGTGCCGTGACCTACTTCCTCGACACCAAGTGGGGCAGCCACACCTTCAAGTTCGGCGGCGAGATCTACAACGAAACGCAGTGGAGCGGGCGCGCGCAGAACGTCGGGGGCAACATCGAGCACATCTACACCAACAATGTCGCCAGCCAGCTCGTGTTCGGCGTGCCGACCGCGATTGCCGTGACCGGACGCCGCGCCAGCGACGATGGCCTGCTGCTTGTGGTCAACAAGCTCGATCAGCAGGACCTCTTCATCAACGACACCTGGGCGTTGGGCCGCGTCACGATGAACCTCGGCATGCGGTGGGATCGCTACCGCGGCTGGATGCCGGAGCAGGGCCAGCCGTCGTTTGCCAACGGCCCGGTGAACGTGCCGGCGCAGTCTTTCCCGGAGCGCGAGTTCTACGTGTGGAACAACATCGGCCCGCGCATCGGCCTGACCTATGACCTGGCGGGTGACGGCAAGACGGTCCTGAAGGCAAGCTACGGCTTGTTCTGGCACAACCCGGGACCGGGCGTCAGCGCCGACGCCAATCCCAACCAGAACAACAAGAGCGTCACCTACACCTGGACCGACCGCAACGGCGATCGCCGCTACCAGGCGGGCGAGGAATCAGCGAACCCGACGGCGACCACGCTGGCCGGCACGATCCAGCTGGATCCGAACATCACCTCGCCGTACTCCCACGATGCGTCGTTCTACATCGAACGCCAGGTGACGGCGAGCATCGGCGCGCGCGTCGGGTTTGTCTACAAGAGCGAGGACGATCTGATCGCGCAGTACAACCCGGGCCGGCCGATCTCGGCGTACACGGTGCCGTATTCGTTTGTGGATGTCGGCGTCGACGGCGTCAGCGGCACCTCCGATGATCGCACGCTGACGCTGTTGGGCGTGCCCAACTCCGCGGACGTCAACACGCGCTTTCCGCTGACCAACGTGGTCATGAACACACCGCGCTTCTCGCGTTACAAGACGGTCGAAGCGTCGATGAACCGGCGCCTCAGCAACCGCTGGTCGGCGCAGATCGGCGGCAGCCACACCTGGGCGCATGATTTCCCGGGCGCCTATCCGAACAACCCCAACGGAGTGTTCGATGAAGACAACACCCGGTGGGACCTGAAGGTCTCGGGCACCTACGAGGCGCCGTTCGGCTTCCGCGTCTCTCCGCTGGTGCGGCACCAGGCGGGCGCGAACTTCGCGCGCCAGATTTCGGTCGGCGCCGGCGCCGCCACCGCGGCCGGCGCGATCTTCAGCGGCACCATCAACGTCGAGCCCATCAACTCGCGCCGCCACGACAACATCACTGTGGCCGACCTGCGTATTGACCGCAGCTTCTCGCTCGGCAGCCGGATCCGCCTGCGCGGGATGCTTGACGTGTTCAACATCACCAACAGCAACGCTGCCGAGACGCGCACCATCACGACGGGAACCGCTTTCCTGCGCCCAACAGCAGTGCTCGCGCCGCGCACGCTCCGCGTCGGTGCGCGGGTGAGCTTCTAATCTGGAAAGACCGGGTCAAGCGTGACCGGGTATTTTCAGTAGCTCGACAGCTACCTCAGAGCCCTCGCGCCGGCCTGCATTCCGGCGCGAGGGGCTGAAGTTACATTCGTTGACATAACGCACCCCTCGCGATACTTTGCCCCTTCCAGACGGCCATTCGTCCCTATCAAATGGCCGTTCGTCCCATTTGGGCGGCTGGTTTCTGGGCACTGGCCGTCTTGACCGAGGGTTACCCGAGTGGCACGACGATTTGCAGTCGCCGTTACCTCCCTGTTGTTCCTCTCTTTGTTCATCGCGGCTCCCGCCGCCGGCCAGGGTGGCGTGACTTCCACCATCTCCGGCATCGTGACTGACAACACCGGCGCCGTCATTCCCGGCGCCAGCGTCCAGGCCGTTCACAAGGCCACGGGCGTCTCCCAGGAAGGCATCACCAACAGCGACGGTTCGTTTGCGTTCCCGAGCATGCAGCCGGGCGCCTACACCGTGACGGTCTCGCTGACCGGCTTCCGGACGGTCGTCATCAACGACGTGGTCCTGACTTCCGGCTCGCCGGCCAACCTCCGCGCCACGCTCGAGATTGGCGCGCTGAGCGAGCAGGTGACGGTCACATCATCCTCGGAGATCGTGCAGACGATTTCATCGACGGTGTCGTCAACCATCAACTCGAACCAGATCACCAAGCTGCCGCTGACCAGCCGCAGCGCGATGGACTTCGTGAACTTCCTGCCGGGTGTCTCGACGCCGGCCGGCAATCGCGACGCGACGATCAACGGCCTGCCGCGCGGCATGATCAACATCACGCTCGACGGCGTGAACATCCAGGACAACACGCTGCGCTCGACCGACGGCTTCTTCGCGATCGTCAGCCCCCGCCTCGACTCGGTCGAGGAGGTGACGGTGACGACGGCCTCGCAGGGCGCCGGCGATGCCGGCTCCGGTGCGGTGCAGGTGAAGTTCGTGACCCGCTCGGGCACCAACCAGTACACCGGCAGCGGGTATTACTACTATCGAAGCGACAAGCTGAACGCCAACACCTGGTTCAACAATCGCAACGGCGTCGACAAGGCGAAGTTGAAGCAGAACCAGATGGGCGGACGCGTCGGCGGCCCGATCTCGGTGCCGGGGTGGTTCGATGGCCGCAACAAGGCGTTCTTCTTCGTCAACTACGAGGAAGTGCGGCAGCCGAGCGACACGACGCGCAACCGCACGCTGCTCAACCCGGCCGCGGTCGCCGGCAACTTTACGTACGGCAGCAACACGGTGAACGTGCTGCAGCTGGCCGCCGCCAACGGCCAGCTGTCGTCGGTCGATCCGACGATCGGCAAGCTGCTCGGCGACATTGTCGCCGCCACGCGCGGCGGCTCGCTCAGCGTGATCGATCCCAATCTCGAGCGGTTCTCGTTCAACGTGCCGGTCGAGTCGATGCGCCGCTACCCGACGTTCAAGCTTGACTACAACCTGAACGCGGCGCACCGGGCGTCGTTCTCCTACAACTACCAGAAGTTCACGGACTTCCCGGACACGCTCAACAACTTCGACGCGAGCTATCCAGGTTTCCCGGTGGAAGCGGGGCAGGAATCGGTGCGTTTCAGCTGGAGCGTGCCGGTGCGTTCGGTGTTCAGCCAGAACCTGGTGAACGAAGCGCGCGTCGGCTACAGCGGCGCGCCGGTCAAGTTCTTCGATGAACTGAACACCGGGATGTTCACGGGATCGCTCGCGCCACAGGCCGGCTACGCGATCATCTTCCCGACGGTGAACTCGACGCTGACCAATCCGGGGCCGACGCCGGCGCCGCAGTCGCGCAATGCCACCAGCTTCGTGGTCGGCGACACGTTGACCTACCTCCGCGGCGCCCACAGCATCAACCTGGGCGGCACGTTTACGCAGTACGACATCTGGGCGAAGAACTCGATGCTCGTGCCGCAGCTGCGCTTCAGTGTCTTGAGTTCCGACCCGGCCTCCCCGATGTTCTCGGCGGCGAACTTCCCGGGTGCGTCTGCGGCCAACATCACCGCGGCGTCGAACCTCTATGCGTTGTTGACCGGCCGCATCAACCAGATTTCCGGCGATGCGCGCATCAACGAGGAGACCGGCGAGTATCAGTGGGTCGGGGAGGGGCGCCAGGCTGGGCGCATGCGTGAGGCCGGCCTGTTCCTCCAGGATTCATGGCGCGTGAGGCCGAACCTGACGATCAACGCCGGGCTGCGTTACGACATCCAGTTCCCCTTCACGCCGAGCAACAGCCTGTATTCCTACGCCACGATGGCGGATGTGTGCGGCGTGTCTGGCGTGAGCGGTGAGAACCGCTGCAACCTGTTCAAGCCGGGCACGCAACCGGGCACCAAGCCCACCTTCAAGCAATTGACGGAAGGCACGAGGACCTACGCAACGGACAAGAACAACATTGCGCCGAGCATCGGGTTCGCCTGGAACCCGGGCAGCCGCAGCGGCCTGCTCGGCGCCTTGATGGGGCCCGATGGCGACTTCGTGGTGCGCGGCGGCTTCACGCGTTCGTACAGCCGCCCGGGCCTGAATGACTTCACCAACATCTACAACGCCAATCCCGGCATCCGCATCGTCCTCAATCGTGATGAGGCCAGCGGAAACCTTGGCCCCACGCCGTTGCTGCTGCGCAACACCAGCCAGTTGACGCAGCCGGCGTTCAGCCCCAAGCCGGTCTACCCGATGACCGACGTCGTGACGCAGGACGTGAGCGTGCTCGACCCGAACCTGAAGATCCCGAGCGCCGATTCCTGGTCGCTCGGCCTGCAGCGCAGCGTCACCAAGAACATGGCGCTTGAAGTGCGCTACGTCGGCACGCGCGGCCGCGATTCGTGGCGCACCAACGTCGACGGCAACAACGGCACCAACAGCGCCAACGGCGCCGGCACGCTGAACTTCAACGAGTTCAACATCTACGAGAACGGCTTCATCAACGAGTTCCGCGTCGCGCAGGCGAACCTGCAGGCGAACCTCGCCGCCGGCCGTGGCGCGACATTCGCCTACACGGGCGCCGCAGGCACGGCGCCGCTGCCGACCTTCGCGGCGTTCTTCAACGGCGTATCGTCCGCCAACGCGGGCAACACCGCCGTGTATACGGGAACCAACTGGACGAACCAGACGTTCCTAAACTTCCTGGCCGCGCGCAATCCGAACCCCTTCGGCTTTGCATCGGCTGGCACCAACGGACTGATGGGCAACGCGTCGTTCCGCGCGAACGCGTCCAACGCAGGCGTCCCGGCTAACTACTTCGTCGCCAATCCCGATCTGCTGGGCGGTGCCTTCATCACGACGAACATCGGCAGATCGAAGTACGATTCGATGCAGGTCGAACTCCGCCGTCGCTACGCCGACGGTCTCCAGTTCCAGGCGAGTTACGTGTACGGCCAGGGCTACGTCTCGAACTGGGAAACCTGGCGCCAGGAAACGTTCATGATGCGCGATGCCGGCACCCCGGGTGACGTCACACATGCGTTCAAAGTCAACGTCGTGTTGGATGTGCCGTTGGGTCAGGGCCGCCGGTTCGGGCGCAATGTCAACGGCTTCGTCGATCGCATCATCGGCGGCTGGCAGATCGGCCTGTCGGCGCGCATCCAGACCGGCCGCCTGATCGATCTCGGCAACGTTCGTATGGTGGGCATGGACAAGTCTGAATTGCAGGACATGTTCAAGCTGCGCTTCGACGATGCCGGCCGCAAGGTGTGGATGCTGCCGCAAGACGTCATCGACCAGACCGTCAACGCGTTCAGCGTCAGCGCCACGTCGGTAACCGGCTACGCCGGCGCGGCTCCGACTGGTCGCTACTTGGCGCCGGCTAACGGGCCGGACTGCATCGAGATCGACAACGGCGCCGATTACGGCGCCTGCGCCAGCCGCTCGATCGTGCTGACGGGACCGATGTTTCGTCAGTTTGACCTGCGGCTGTCGAAGCGGACGCGTATCGTCGGCCGTTCCGACATCGAGTTCGCGGCCGAAATGCTGAATGCCTTCAACCAAGCAAATTTTATTCCGGTTGGCATCGGCTCAGGTGCTACGCAGGGCAACACTATCGCCAGCTACGAAGTGACGGGGCTGACGGGGACAAACACCTCCCGCGTGATTCAGCTCGTTGCGCGGTTCAATTTCTAGGGATCAGGGATCAGGGATCGGGGATCAGGGGTTGAACCTGATCCCCGATTCGTTCGCGGGGCGTCTGCTACTTCTTCGGCGGTGCGGCGAGCGTTCGTTCAATGTCGTCGAGCTGCGCGTTGACGTCGCTCCAGCGGCCCTGGTCGGCAGCGACCTGCTGCAACAACAGCCCTTCTTCGTTCGCGACTTCCTGCCTGCGTTTCTCGAGTCTGGAGGCGCTTGCCTTGTAGTGCTCGGCGATTGCCTGGTATTCCTCGCGCTTGTCAGGCTGGCTCGCGATCGACTCCTTCTCGGCAAGCCGCGCCTGCTCCAGCTGGCCCGTGACCTGCGACTCGAGTTTCGACAATTCGTCTCGGACCGTGACCAGTCGCCGGGACGACTCCGCAATGCGCTGCTCCTGCAACTGCACGCGCGCCACCAGTAACTGAATCCGCGCGCCCACCGTTGATGCCCGCTCCATTGCCTGCCGCAAGCCGCGTACTTCCGTCAGGAGTTCGGCCAGCACGTCGCGCTGAACAGGAGCCGGCGCTTGCGCGAGCGCGCGCGACGGCGCCAGCACACCCAGCGTGAAGACGATTGCGATCGCGAGTCTCATGGCTCCTCCT
>DATMJU010000425.1:0-3849 GCA_035553795.1 Vicinamibacterales bacterium | reverse complement strand
GTACATCACGTTGAAGTTCTGGATCGCCTGGCCGGCCGCGCCCTTGACCAGGTTGTCGATCACGCTCACCACGAACACGCGGCCAGTCCCTTCATCAACCTTCCAGCCGATGTCGCAGAAGTTGGTGTGCGCGACGTGCTTGATCTCCGGCAGCGCGTCGGTGCTCAGCCTGACAAACGGCGCGTCAGCGTAGGCACGCTCGAACGCAGTCGCGACCGCCGCAGCGGTCGTGCCGGGCACGAGGTGCGCGTACATGCTCGACAGGATGCCGCGGTCCAGCGGTACCAGGTGCGGCACGAACGTCACGCCCTGGCCAAGCGCCTGTTCCATCTCCGGCGTATGACGATGGCCGAAAGGGTTATAGGCGGCGACGCTGCCGTGGTTCTCCGAGAAGTGCGTGCGATCCGTTGCCGCCTTGCCGGCTCCCGAGATGCCGGACTTCGCGTCGATCACGATGTCCGCGTCCTTCTTCAACAGTCCCGCGCGCTGCAACGGCAACAAGCCCAGGAGCGACGCAGTGGGGTAGCAGCCCGGGTTCGACAGCAACCGCGCCGTCTTGATCGCTTCGAGCTCGAACTCCGTCAAGCCATACGCCACGCCGGCGGGCAGAGAGGCCGTTGCCGGATAGAACTTGGCGCGCTTCGCGTCATCCCTGAGGCGGAATGCGCCTGACAGATCGATCACGCGCAGTCCGCTGGCGAGCAGCGTGGGCGCCAATTCAGCCGAAGCCGCTTCCGGCAGCGCCAGGAAGACGGCGTCGGCCGCAAACGCCGACGGATCGAGCGGCACGACCGTGCCATTCCAGATCTTGGCCAGCGACGGCAGTTTCCGCGGGGCTGAGTTGGCCTGCGAGCCCGTGGCGGCGGTGATCGTGACGTTGGGGTGGCGCGACAACAGGCGAATGAGTTCCTGGCCCGCAAAGCCGGTCGCACCAGCCACGGCGACGCGCACGCGCGTGTCCGCGCGCTGCTTGCCGCCGTCCGTTTTCTGCACCGTCTCAATCGCCATTGCCGTGTCCACGCCCCCTATGTGAGAACCCGGCTTCGGATGAATATTCGCCGGAAAGAATACTTATACATGCATACTTTTCCGCCTGTCAACAGTATTTTTCATGCAAACCATGAGTTCTTGTGTATACTGATTCACTTGAGCGTATAAATATGAAAGCGCCGAGGCAGTCAGCCATTCTCGATGTCGTGGGGCAGGAAGCCGTCCGCAGCCAGGAGCAATTGCGGCAGCGGCTGGCCGCGCGCGGCTTTGACGTCACGCAGGCCACGCTGTCGCGCGACATCAAGGAGCTGGGCTTACTGAAGCGATCGTCGGACGGCGCCTATCAGCCCGCGGGTGACAACAACACGCCGCCGGCCAACGCGCTCGAAGCGCTCGGCCGCGCGCTGGCTGAGTACTTGATCAACATCGAACCGGTCCAGCAGCTTGTCGTCCTGAAGACCGGTGCAGGGCAGGCGCAATTGCTCGCGCTCACGATCGACCGCTCACGGTTGCCCGAGGTGGCCGGCACACTCGCCGGTGACGACACCATCCTGATCATTGCCCGCGATCCAAAAAGCGCGCAGGCGGTGGTCAAGCAGTTGAGGGAACTCGCCAGTTGAACAAGATTGTCGTGCTTGCCTATTCCGGTGGCGCCCGCTCGACCGCGGGCATTCAGTGGCTGGTGGAACACCATCGCGCCGACGTTGTCACGGTCACGCTCGACCTGGGGCAGCCGGGCGACCTCAACGAGGTGCGCGAGCACGCGCTGGCCAGCGGCGCGCGCCGCGCGCACGTGATCGACGCGCGTGATGAGTTCGTCCGCGAGGCCGTGCTGCCGTCGTTGAAGGCCGGCGCGCTGGCGGACGGCCGCTACCCGATGACCACAGCGATCACCCGGCCGATCATCGCCAAACAACTGGTTCAGATCGCCCGCATCGAGAAAGCGAAGATGATCGCGCACGGTTGCGCGGGCCGCGATGCCGCGCGCATGGCTCGCGCGCTCAAGGCGATTGGTCCGGAGTTCCAGGCCGTGGCGTTTGCTGATGAGCCCGGCTTCGTGGGGCCTGCCGAGGAGGCCGGCGATCGGGTGGACGCCAACATGTGGGGACGCACCATCGGCCGTCGTGGAGACGATGGCTCGTCGCCGCCGCCGGATGCGTCGTTCAAGTTGACCAAGCGTCTTGAAGACACGCCGAACCAGCCCGCCTACGTCGACATCCTGTTCGAACGCGGCGCGCCCTCCGGGCACAGCGGCGTGACGATGACGTTCCCGGAGTTGATCGACAGCCTGTCGACCATTGCCGGTGAACACGGCGTAGGCCGGCTCGATCGCATCAAGGTGCGGGCCGACGGCACCCGCACGCGCGCGCTCTACGAGGCTCCGGCCGCGGTCGTGCTGCACCTCGCGCACGCCGAGCTGTGGCGTTATGTATCGTCCGAATCGCAGCAGCGCTTCGACATCGCGGTCTCCGCCGCTTACGTCGAAGCGATCGATCGCGGTGAATGGTTCGATCCGCTGCGCAGCGGCATCGACGCGTATGTCGATGCGACCTCGCAACAGATGACCGGAACAATTCGCGTGCGTCTCTTCAAGGGCGCCGCGCAAGTCGTGGGAAGAAAGACGAATGTCTAAGCCGCTGTGGTCGGGACGTTTTGATTCGGCGCCGGATCCGGCCGCCTTCGATTTCGGGGTTTCGTTTCCGTTCGACCGTCGCCTGTTCGAGGACGACGTCACCGGCAGCCTGGCGTGGGCCGAAGCGCTCGCCAGGGCCGGCGTGCTCGACGCCAAGGATGCGGCCGCCATTGCGGACGGGCTGCAGGCGATCCTCGAGCGCGGACGCAAGGATCCCGCGTGGGTCAACGGCGACGACGAAGACGTGCATTCATTCGTCGAGCGCCAGTTGGTCGAGCGCATCGGCGATGCCGGGCGGCGGTTGCACACCGGCCGGTCGCGCAACGAACAGGTGTCGGTCGACCTGCGTCTCTACCTGCGCCGCCGCATTCCGCTGCTGCAGGAAAAGCTGCGCGCGACCATCGCGGCGCTGGCCGACCAGGCCGAGAAGGCCGGCGACGCGCTGATGCCGTCGTACACGCACATGCGCCGCGCGATGCCGGTGCTGGTGTCCCACTTTCTGCTGAGCCATGCGGCGCCGCTGCGCCGCGACCACGATCGCCTCGAGGCGGCGCGCGAAGAAGCCAACGCGTTGACACTGGGTTCCGGCGCAATTGCCGGCACCGGCTACGCGATCGACACGCAATTCCTCTGCACGAAGCTCGGCTTCAGCCGCGTCGTCCTCAACAGCATGGACGCCTCGTCCGATCGCGATTTCGCGGCGACGTTCCTCCACGCCGTGGCATTGTCGATGGTGCACCTGTCGCGCATCGCCGAAGACTTCATCCTGATGACCGGCGAAGAATTCGGATTCTTCGAGCTCGCGGATTCTTCGGCGACCGGCAGCAGCATGATGCCGCAGAAGAAGAATCCCGATCCGCTGGAGCTCGTTCGCGGAAAGTCGGGCCGCGCCATCGGTCAGCTCACCGGATTCATGGTGACGATGAAGGGCCTGCCGACCGGCTACAACAAGGACCTGCAGGAAGACAAAGAGCCGTTGTTCGACGCGGAAGACACGCTCGCCGTGTCGCTTGACGCCACCGCGTCAGTCATTCGCAACCTCGGGCTCCACCCCGAGCGCACTGGCCGCGCTGCGGCCGGGTTGTTGCTGGCGACGGACGTCGCCGACTACCTCGTCTCGCGCGGCATGCCGTTCCGCCAGTCGCACGAAGTGGTCGGCGCGATGGTTCGCCAGCTTCTGGCGCAGAAACGAGACTTCGAGTCGCTGTCGCTCGATGAGTGGCGGC
>DATMJU010000424.1:0-2164 GCA_035553795.1 Vicinamibacterales bacterium | reverse complement strand
CCGTGAAGCCGAAGCGCTTGGCCTTCTCCCGCCACGCGGTCAGGTTGCTCGGGTGGTTGTCGACGAAGACGATGACTTCGTCGCCGGCCTTGAGATCGAGGCCGCTCGAGACCATGTTGTTGGCCTCGCTGGTGTTGCGGGTGATGACGATCTCTTCGGGCGTCGCGCGCAGGAACGTGGCGAGCGCCTTGCGAAGGCTCTCGCGCTCACCGCCAAGACGCGCGCGGTTCTGCGCCGACGGATCCTTGTCGACGCTGTCGCTCTCGCGCTTGAGCGCCTCGAGCACGGGCCGCGAAGCGGGGCAGAGATTGGCGGCGTTCAACACGCCGAGGTCAGGCGGCATCACGAACTGCGCGCGCACTGACTTCCAGAAGGCCTCTCCCGTTCCGTTGAACGTGGGTGCGGCCGGAGCCTGCGCGTGTTCCCGCGCCCACGCGGGATCCGCAAACAAGGCGGCCGATCCGCCCAGGGCAAACACGCGGGCGAAATCGCGGCGCGAGACAGATGCTGACATCGGACCCTCCGGCCGCAATGCTAAGCTATTCGCTTCACGAATGAAACCGATTGTCACCGCCGCGTTGACGCTATCGCTCTGCACGCTTGCCGCCACGGCCGCAGCGCAGACCCAGACCCAGACAGAGCTAGTGAACTCCGACCGCAAGCGGATCCAGGCCGTCCGTCTCGCTGATGACGAGCGCATCACGCTCGACGGCGTGCTCGACGAGCCGGTGTGGAAGCGCACCGTCCCCGGCGGCGACTTCATCATGCAGGACCCGATCCTCGGCGGCACGCCCACCGAGCGGACGGAGATCCACTTCGCGTTCAACAACGATCACCTCTACATGGCGGTGATCTGTTACGACTCCGAACCCGACAAGCTGCTCGGCAACACGCGCAAGCGCGATGAGTTCCTGAGCGCCGACGACCGGTTCATGTGGACGATGGATACGTTCCTGAACCAGCAGACGGGATATTTCTTCGAGATGAATCCGTCGGGGCTGATGGCCGATGCGCTGATGGGGCCCGGCGGCACCAACAATCGCGAGTGGGACGGCATCTGGGACGCGCGCGTCAAGCGCAGCGAGATCGGCTGGGTGATCGAGATCGATTTCCCGTTTCGTTCGTTGGCCTTCGATCCCAATGCGCCGGCATGGGGCATCAACTTCCAGCGGACGGTTCGGCGCAAGAACGAAGAGACCGTCTGGACGGGCCACCAGCGCAACCAGGGCTTCCGGCGCATGTCGAACGCCGGGCTGCTGGTTGGCCTGAAGGATGTGACGCAGGGCAACGGCTTCGAGGTGAAGCCGTACGTCGCCGGCTACACCGCCGACTACCCGGGCCAGGTTCCGGTGGTGAAGCGGCAGAGCGATCTCGACATCGGCGGTGAGGTGGCGTACAACCTCACGCCCAGCCTGCGCGCGGTCGCCACCATCAACACCGACTTCGCGGAGACGGAGGTTGATGCCCGGCGCGTCAACCTGACGCGGTTCGCGTTGCAGTATCCGGAGAAGCGCGGCTTCTTTCTCGACGGCGCGACGTTCTTCGACTTCTACGTGCCGGCGTTCTTCTCGCGGCGCATTGGCCTCGACGCCAATGGCCAGCCGCAACGCATCATCGGCGGCACCAAGCTGACCGGGCAGGCCGGCAAGTTCGACATCGGCGGGCTCTACGTGCGCACCGGCGACGACAACGGCGCGCCTGGCGAGGACTTCGCGGCGATTCGCGTGCGGCGCCGCATCCTGCGCCAGTCGTTCATCGGCGGCATCTATACCGGCCGCGCCACGCGGGATCAGTCCGCGATCCCGACGCGATCGACGGCGGGCGTCGACTTCCGCCTGGCCACCGCGACGTTCCTCGGCAACAAGAACCTCGAGGGCGGCGGCTTCATCTCGATGACGTCGAACTTCGGCGGCAGGTCCGGCGACAACATCGCCTGGGGCGGCCGCATCGGATACCCCAACGACATCTACGAAGCCAGCGTCGCGTTCATGGAGGTGCAGAAGAACGTCGATCCGGCGGTCGGTTTCGTCAATCGCACCGACTACCGGCGCTACCAGCCGCAGCTGCGATGGAACCCGCGTCCGCGCGGCCACAAGTACATTCGCCGCTTCGGCTTTGGGGGAGAGTTCGACACCTACACCGACACGCGCAACCAGCTGGTGAC
>DATMJU010000423.1:0-5317 GCA_035553795.1 Vicinamibacterales bacterium | reverse complement strand
CACTTTGGCGGGTAGTAACACCGGCGTGTTCGTCGGCATCACGGGCAATGACTATTACCGGCTGATTACTCAGAGCGCTCCGCAACGCATCGACGCTTATCTTGGTACCGGCAACGCGCACAGTGCGGCGTCGGGCCGGCTGTCGTACTTCTTCGGTTTCAAGGGGCCCTGCATCTCGATGGACACCGCGTGTTCGTCAGCGCTGGTGGCGGTCCACGCCGCGTGCCAGAGCCTGCGGACGGGTGAAAGCGAGATGGCGCTCGCCGGCGGCGTGAATCACCTGCTGCTGCCGGAGATGTCGGTGAACTTCGCCAAGGCGCACATGCTCGCGCCCGACGGCCGCTGCAAGGCGTTCGATTCGCGCGCGGATGGCTACGTGCGTTCCGAAGGTTGCGGCATCGTGGTGTTGAAGCGCTTGTCGAAGGCGCAGGCGGATGGCGATCCGATCCTCGCAGTGATTCGCGGATCGGCGATCAACCAGGATGGCCAGTCCGGCGGGCTCACGGTGCCGAATGGGCCGTCGCAGTCCGACGTCATCCGGCGCGCGCTGAACATGGCGGGTGTGGCGGCTGACGAGGTGTCGTTCGTCGAGGCGCACGGCACCGGCACATCGCTCGGCGATCCGATCGAGGTGAATGCGCTCAACGCCGTGTTCGGCGAACGCGATCGTGACCAACCGTTGTGGATTGGCTCGGTGAAGAGCAACGTTGGTCACCTTGAATCGGCCGCGGGCGTTGCGAGCCTGATCAAGACCGTGCTGTCACTGCAACATCGCGAGCTGATGCCCAGCCTTCACTGCGAGCGTCCCAACCCGCATATCGAATGGGACGCGATGCCGATCAGGGTCGCCACCGTAAGGATGGAGTGGGATGCGCCGCGCCTGGTTGCCGGCGTCAGCTCGTTCAGCTTCAGCGGCACCAACGCGCACGTGGTGGTTGAAGAAGCGCCGCGCGCCAGTCAGCCGGCTCGACAGGATCGGGCTGGTCGGCGCGAGTACGGACTGGCGCTTTCGGCGCAGAGCGAGCATGCGTTGCGCGAGCTGGCGGCGCGCTATGCGTCGCTGCTCAGCGAGCAGCCCGATCGCCTCGCGGATATTTGCGCGGCAACGGCGGTGTTACGTGAGCAGTTCGCGCATCGCCTGTTCGTGGTCGAGACTGACGCCAGGGGCATGTGCAGCGCACTGGAGGCCTTTGCCGCAGGCCACGCGGTGCCCGCGTCCGTTGCGACAGGTAGGGCGCGGCCGGGCGCGACGCGTGTGAGCGGCGAGCAGAGCCTTGCATCTCTCGGTGACGCATTCGTGCAGGGCGCGACGGTCGATTGGTCCGGCTATTACGGGACCGGCTTCGATCGCGCGGTGCGGCTCCCGAATTATCCGTTCCAACGCCAGCGGCACTGGTTCAGTTCGAACGATCTTTGCTATCGCTCCACGTGGCACGTGAAGCCTGCAGATCGCGACGAGGTCCGGGCGGGTGGCGGACTGTGGGTGATCTGCGCCGAGCAGGCCTGGCCTGCGCTGACCCGCGCGCTTGAGGAGTCTGGCCGCCGCGTCACGTATGCAACCGCCGCCACCTATCAGCGCGACATCGTCGAGGCCGGCCCCATCGAGGGCGTGCTGCATTTGTGGCAGCCGGTACTCGATGTTGATGATGCGCAAGCCGCCAGCGACGGTGGTGTGGCCCGCCTGGCAGCGCTGGCTCGCACTCTTTCAACTCTCGCAGAATCACCGCGCTTGTGGATCGCGTCACGCGGCGCCACCAATGCGGGCGGCGCAGACCTGACGTCGCCGTTTGGATCCGCGCTGCACGGTCTCGGCCGCTGCGTCTTCCTCGAGCATCCTGAACTCAAGGGCGGACTGATTGATCTCGACGTCACCCAGCGCGACGAAGACGCGCGCCTGCTGCGAGACGAGTTGTTGTCCTCGAGCGGCGAAGACTGCGTGGCGCTGCGTAACGGCGGCCGCTTCGTCAGCCGCCTGGAGGCGTATCGTCCGCCCGATGTCACGCTGCCGGAACTGGCGCGCGACGGTGCCTACCTGATCACCGGAGGGCTCGGCGCGGTCGGCCTTGAGGTGGCGCGTTACCTGGCCGATCGGCGCGCGGGATGCCTCGTGCTGATGGGGCGCACGTCTCCCTCGGAGTCCGCACAACAGGCGATTCGCCGCCTGGAAGAGAAGGGCAGCCAGGTCTTGGTCGTGCAAGGTGACGTCGCAGATGAGACCGCGACCGTTGATGCGCTCGGCACGATCGCCGCCAGCTCCTACGTGCTGCGCGGCATCGTGCACGCCGCCGGCGTCAACGATCAGCGGCCGATCGCCGAACTGGACGATGCGAGCATTGGCGCGACATTGGCGCCGAAGATGCGCGGCGCCATGCACCTGCATCGGCTGACCCGCGACATCCCGCTCGACTTCTTCGTGATGTGCTCGTCGGTCACGTCGGTGTGGGGCAGCGCGCACCAGGCCCACTACGCCGCCGCGAACGCGTTCCTCGATGGGTTGATCGACATGCGCCGCGCACGCTCGCTGGCGGGCCTGTCGATTAATTGGGGACCGTGGGACGGCGCAGGCATGTCGATGATCGATGGCGGCCGCCGCGTGTCAGCGGGCGGCCTGCGACTCATGGATCCCGACGTGGCGGTGGCGACGTTTGGCCAGTTGCTGGCGTCCGGCGACAACCGTGTCGTGGTTGCCGATGTGGACTGGACGCGGCTCAAGGATCTCTACCAGGTTCACAGCCGCCAACCCCTGTTCGCGCTTGTTGGTGAACAGGATGCGAGGGCCGTGTCGAGCGCGGCGTCCGCACTCGTGGCCGAGTTGCAGGTAATGGCGCCAGAGGATCGTATGGAGCGGCTGTCCGTTCCGATCGAAGCCGCCGTGGCGGATGTGCTGCGCTTGAGCGGCGGTGAAACCGTTGAGCGCGATCGCGGCTTCTTCGACATGGGTGTCGATTCGCTGATGTCGGTGCAGATCAAGGATCGCATCCAGCAGTTGCTCGGCCGCGAGTATCCAGCGTCGCTGTGCTTCGACTACCCGACGGTGTCGTCCCTCGTCGTGCACCTGCTCGAAGACCTGTTCCCAACGGCTGCTGCTGCGCCCGCGACGCCGGCGCGTCCCGCGGTCGATGAGCGCGCCATCCAGGAATTGTCGGACGAGCAAGTAGCGGCACTGATCGACGAAGAAATGAAAGCGTTGAACCTCGAATGAGCGACAAGCCACAACGCCCCAACGGAGGTGAGCTGACGCCGCTGCAGAAGGCGTTTCTCACCATTCGCACGCTGCGACAGGAGCTGGACGCCGCGCAGGCCGGCCGCTCCGAGCCCATTGCCATCGTCGGCATGGGTTGCCGTGTACCGGGCGCCGATGGGCCGGACGCGTTCTGGGAATTGTTGGCGGAGGGGCGCGACGCGATCAGCGAAGTGCCGCGCAGCCGATGGAACGTTGACGCGCTCTACGATCCGAAGCCGGGCGCGCCCGGCAAGGTCTACACGCGCGAAGGCGGCTACATCGATGGCGTCGACCTGTTCGACGCGGCGTTCTTCGGCATCACCGCGCGTGAGGCCGCGACCATGGATCCGCAGCAGCGGTTGTTGCTGGAGATGGCGTGGGAAGCGATCGAGCATGCGGGCATTGCTCCAGCATCCCTGAAGGGCACGCCGACTGGCGTGTTCGTTGGCGTCACCTCCGCAGACTACGCGTGCCTGCAACTCGAGCAGAATCACCTTCCGGACGATCCGTATTTCAGCTCGGGCGCGGCGCTCAACGCCTGCGCCGGACGCGCGTCGTACGTGCTCGGCCTGCAGGGGCCGTGCATGGCGGTGGACACCGCGTGTTCGTCGTCGTTGACCGCAATTCACCTGGCGTGTTCCGCGCTGCGGAATCGGGAGTGCGATGCGGCGCTCGCCGGTGGCGTCAACCTGATGCTCGCCACGTGGCCGCACGTGACGCTGGCAGCGGCCCAAATGGTCGCGCCCGACGGACGTTGTAAGACCTTCGATGCATCGGCAGATGGCTACGTCCGTGGGGAAGGCTGCGGCATCGTGGTGCTCAAGCGCTTGTCCGACGCGCAGAAGGCCGGCGACCGCGTGCTCGCGGTGATTCGCGGCACCGCGGTCAACCAGGACGGCGCCAGCAGCGGCTTCACGGTGCCGAACGGTGTCGCGCAGCAGGCGCTGATTCGCCGCACACTCGAGTCCGCCGGGGTCGGCGCGAACGAGATTGACTACGTTGAATCGCACGGCACGGGAACGGCGCTGGGCGATCCGATCGAGGCCGGCGCGCTGGGCGCGGTGCTCGGTAAAGCGGCGGAGCGAACGCAACCGTTGCTGCTCGGATCGGTGAAGTCCAACATCGGGCACCTTGAATCAGCGGCCGGCGTGGCCGGCCTGATCAAGCTGGTGCTGGCGATGAACCACGGCCGGATTCCGCGCACCCTGCATATCAAGCAGCAGAACCCGAAGATCGACTGGAGTGGATTGAACCTCCGGCCGGTGAGCGATCCGCTCGAGTGGCCGCGCGGGTCAAAGCGGCGGCTCGCGGCATTGAGCGCGTTCGGCGTCAGCGGCTCCAATGCGCACTTGATCGTCGAAGAAGCGCCGCCTGCAACGCCCGCGACCGCCGAGTCGGATCGGACCGTGCACGTGCTCGCGTTATCCGCCAAGGCGCCGGGTGCGCTCGTGGCACTGGCAGCCGCGTACCGGGATTGGCTGGCCAATCGCACAGACGCCGAGATTGCGGACATCTGCAGCACGGCGAATCGCGGACGCAATCACTTCAAGCATCGCGCGGCGATTTGTGGCACGACCGTCGCGGACTTCCGCGAGGGGCTGAATGCGCTGAGTGAGAACCGGGAAGCCCCGGGTCTTTTCCGCGCCGCCGAAACGCCCAATCAGCCGGCGCGCTCAGCAGACACGCTCAAGCAGAGCGTCAATCGTGCGCTCGCCGAGGCCGCAGGGCAGGCTCCTGATTGGCCGCGCGTGATGGCCGACCTCGCCGATGCGTACGCGCACGGCGCCGACATTGACTGGGCCGCCCTGGATGCAGGCATCGCCCGCAACCGCGTGCAGCTGCCGACCTATCGGTTCCAACGCAAGCGCTACTGGATCACGGAAAGAGACGAGACCATGACTGCTGGTTCCAGCGATTCCACGCCCCCGGCCGCCGAGGCCCTGCAACGCCATCGCAGCGAAGTGCGAGGCGGTGTGATTGCGCTCGTAGCCGAGATGTTGCGCGAGCGTCCCGACGAAGTGCCGCTTGATGTGCCGTTCCTCGAGATGGGCGCGGACTCGCTGATCCTCGTGCACCCGTCGCACCCGTTTTCTT
>DATMJU010000422.1:0-6619 GCA_035553795.1 Vicinamibacterales bacterium | reverse complement strand
CGGTCATGCAGGTCCAGCGCATCGAACAGCACCAGCGCTTCGGAGATTGGCAGCGTCACGTAATCGGCGATGGTCTTGCCCTTGACGGTGACGACCAGGCTCTCCGAACGCAACCGGTTGCCGTTGCAGACCGGGCACTCGCGCAGCGCGCGGTACGGATCGAGCTCCTCTTGCACGGTCCAGGAGCCTTCTTCGAACCGGCGGCGCAGATTGGGAATGATGCCTTCGAAGTCGCGGCCGAACGGATCGGGCGTCGAGGCCTTCGCCTTCTTGCTCGCAGCCTTCGGTTTGCTGGCCGAGGTCTCGTCGCTCTTGCCAGGGCCGGCAAGCAGCAGCTCGCGGTGCTTCTTCGGCAACTTGCCGAACGGCACCTTCGGGTCGATGCCGAAATGCGACGAGATCTTCGCGACCGCTTCCTGCGCCGCGGCGCCCTTGCCCCACGGCGCGACCGCGCCCTCGGCGAGCGACAGCCGCTCATCCGGCACGATGCGCGCGGGATCGAAGTCCCACGTCGCGCCCAGGCCCTGGCATCCCTGGCAGGCGCCGTGCGGTGAGTTGAACGAGAACGCGCGCGGAGACATCTCCGGCACGCTGATGCCGCAGACGACGCACGCCAGCTTGCGGGAGAACAAGCGATCCCCGGCGTCCAGCGAATTGATCACCACCACGTCGTCGGCCATCTGCAACGCGACCTCGACGGATTCGCTGAGGCGCTTCTCGATGCCGCTGCGCACGATCAGGCGGTCGATCAGGATGTCGATGTTGTGATTGCGGCGGCGATCGAGCGCGATGTCTTCTTCGAGCGACATCATCTGGCCGTCGATGCGCGCCTTGGTGAAGCCGCGCGTGCGCAGCGCCTGCAGCTCCTTCTTGAACTCGCCCTTGCGCCCGCGGACGATAGGCGCCATCACGTTGATGCGCGTGTCCTGGGGATACGTCATCACCAGGTCGACGATGCGCTCGAGCGACTGCGAAGCGATTTCGCGGCCGCAGTTCGGGCAATGCGGCACGCCGATGTTGGCGAACAGCAGACGCAGGTAGTCGTAGATTTCGGTGACGGTGCCGACCGTCGAGCGGGGGTTGGAGCCCGTCGTCTTCTGCTCGATCGAGATCGCGGGCGACAGACCCTCGATCAGGTCGACGTCCGGCTTCTCCATCTGCTCGAGGAACTGTCGCGCGTACGCGGACAATGACTCCACGTAGCGGCGCTGGCCTTCGGCGTACAGCGTGTCGAACGCCAACGACGACTTCCCCGATCCCGACAGGCCCGTGATGACGACGAGCTTGTCGCGAGGAATATCGACGTCGATGTCCTTCAGGTTGTGAACCCGGGCTCCTCGAACGTTGATCCAGTTGTGCGGCATTCAGGGATGTATGTGGGGTTTTTTCCGCAAACCCCAATCCCCAATTGTACAGGCCAATAGGCGAATGGGCCAATAGGCCTGTTCGCCCGGCCTAGCGCCCCTTGCGTAGTTTGCTGTTCCGGTACCCGTAGGTCACATAAATGGTGAGGCCAATGAGCAGCCACCAGCCGAAGACAATCCACGCCTGCCGGGGGAGACCGACCATGATGAACAGGCAGGCCGCCACGCCGAGCGGCGCGACCACCCACACAAACGGAACCTTGAAAGGCCGCGGACGGTCCGGTTCGACGATGCGCAGGACCATCACGGCCCCGCACACCAGGGCGAACGCGAACAACGTGCCGATGTTCGTCAGGTCATAGGTCTCGGCGGCGTCACCCAGCATCGAGGCCACGGCGACAATGATGCCAATCACCAGGGTCGCCATGTACGGCGTGCGCGTCTTGGGATCGATTCGCGCCACCCACTCTGGCAGCAGGCCGTCACGCGCCATCGAGAAGAAGATGCGAGGCTGACCGTATTGGAAGACCAGCAGCACCGCGGCCATGGACACCGCGGCGCCGAACGCGACGATGGCGCCAACGCGCGTGTAGCCAACCAGTTCGAGCGCGCGCGCCAGCGGATCGGCGACCGCGAGTTCGGTATACGGCACCATGCCGGTAATCACAAAGCCAACGATCACGTAGATCAGCGTGCAGACAGCAAGACCGCCGAGAATGCCGATCGGCAAGTTGCGCTGCGGATTGCGGGTTTCCTCCGCCGCCGTGGAGATCGCATCGAAGCCGATATAGGCGAAGAACACAATCGCCGCGCCTTGATGGATGCCGGTGAACCCGCTCGGCGCAAACGGCGTGTAGTTGGCGGGGTCGATGTTCATCACGCCGACGCCGATGAACAGCGCCAGCACCGCGAGCTTGATCACCACCATGATGAAGTTGGCGCGGGCGCTCTCCCGCGCGCCGCGCAGCAACAGCCAGGTGACGAACATCACGATCGCAAAGGCCGGGATGTTGACGAGGATGGGAACGCCGAGAATGGTCGGCGCCGTTTGCAGCAGCCCATTCACATCCGGATTCGAACTGAGCAGCGCGGTGCGATACCCGGTCGTGAGCCACGCCGGGATATCGATGCCGAACGTGCCGATCAGCGAGTTGAAGTAGTCACCCCATGAGATCGCCACGGCCACATTGCCTACCGCGTACTCGAGGATCAGGTCCCAGCCGATGATCCACGCAACCAGCTCGCCGAGCGCTGCGTAGGAGTACGCGTAGGCGCCCCCTGCTTGCGGGATCATCGACGCCAGCTCCGCGTAGCAGAGCGCTGCCAGCGCGCACGCGCCGCCGAGCAGGATGAACGAGAACACCAGGGCCGGGCCGGCGGGGTGGCGAATCACCGTGCCGTCGGCGGCAATCTGCCCTGCCGCGGCGGTGCCGATCGCGCCGAAGATGCCGGCGCCGATCACCGCGCCGATCGCCAGCATGATCAGGTCGCCGGCGCCAAGCACGCGCTTCAACGACCGCGACGTATCCGATTCATCGATGACCAGATCGGCAATCGGCTTGCGCTGGAAGAGTTGGCTCATACGCTGGACGGCATTCTACTTCGCTTGGACGGAGGATAATGGGACCGTCAATTCCTCAAGGAGAGTTTGCATGCGTGTCCGTTCCCTGCTGTCGGTCGCCGCGGTGTGTAGTGCGCTGAGCACGTTCGTTGCGGCCCAGGCCGTGCCTGAAGTGAAACTGGTTCCGTCGCCTCAGGGCCAGGCGGCCATACAGGTCGGCGGCAAGTGGGAGAAGACCCCCGAGGGCGGGCAAAGCTATCGCGACGGAAAGTGGATCGTCGTCGACTACGGACGCCCGCTCTTGCGCGGACGCTCGGAAATCTTCGGGAGCGGCGCCGAGTACGGCAAGTTCGTCAACGCCGGGGCTCCGGTCTGGCGGGCCGGCGCCAACAACACCACTCGATTGACCACCCAGGTGCCGCTGCAGATCGCCGGCAAGACCATTGCCCCTGGCGTGTACAACGTGTTCGTCGACCTGAAGCCGGGTAACTGGACGTTGGTGCTCAGCACGCAGCCGGTCCAGGAGAAGTTCGATCCGAACGACAAGGTTCGCCTGTCGGGCGCCACCAACTACGATCCGAAGTTCGACGTGCTGCGCGCGCCGATGACCGTGCGCACCGCTGATGCCTCCACCGAACAGTTCACCATCGGCTTCACCAACGTCAGCGACTCGCGCGTCACGATGACGATGGCGTGGGACAAGACGATGGCGGCCATTGACCTCGCGGTCGCGGCGGTGAAGTAGTCAGGCACGCCGCGCGACGATCGACGACACGAACGCGCCATCGAACTCGCCTTCGCGCGCACGCAGCACGGTGAATGGCGCAAGCAGTTCCGCGAGCTCGCCTTCCCGTAGCAGGAATGCCGGGTTGGTCGGACGCCCTCGTTCGGCCTGGCGGGTCGTAAACGTCTGGTAGTAGATCAGCCCTCCCGGCTTCACGGCATCGCGAATCGCGGGCATCAACGCGCGATGCAGATAGTTGAAGCCGAGGACAAGATCGTACTCCTGCGATCCGAGACTTGGAGGAGGAGCCGTTTCCAAGTCGATCACATCGGCCTGCAATTGCACGGACAAGCGATCGGCGGTCTGTTCGACGAACGCGACCGCGTCCGGATCGCGATCAACCGCGTGCACCTGGAAGCCTGCGCTCGCCAGCAGCAGCGCGTGCCGTCCGCGACCGCACGCCACGTCGAGCACCCGCCCGCCGCGCGACAACAGATCCGCGTTCTCGATCAGCCACGGCGACGGGCCGCGAAGCACGCCGGGACCGAACTCGCGCGGTCCGCTCCACGTCGCCATGCCGCCGGACAGGTTGAGCACTTCGGAGATTCCCGCAGCTACCAGCAGCCGCGACGCGGCCACGCTGCGCACGCCGTGCTCGCAGTAGACAAGCACCGGCCGATCGCCAGGCGGCAACACCGCCGGCGCCGAAGCCACGAGATCGACGGGCATCAGCCACGCGCCCGGAATGTGTCCGAGATCGTCGTACTCGCCGGGCGTACGCACATCAAGCACGGTGGCCTCACCGCGCTCGAGTAGCTGCATGGCTTCGTGATGGTCAATGGTGCGGTAGCTCATCGGTCAGGTCGCTGGCGTTGGAAGATATTACCGAGAGCACTTCTTTCCATCAGCGTTGCCACCGATACCACCACTTAAGCAGATCGAAGACTCCGACCGGCGAGAGAGAGATCAGCAACCCGAGACCCATGTCGTACACCTGGTAGCGCTCGCTGATCTGCAGTGTGGTGGCCACGAACATCGCGCCAATCGCCAGGGAGACCAGCAACCGCACCAGCGGATGCACCCGCGAGATCAGTAGCGAGGTCGTGCGTAGTCCGAGGGTTGCCGCGGCCAGCGCGAGTAACGCGCCGACGAGAACTGACGTCATGCCGGCGGCGGGAACGAATAGACAGAATCGCTTGAGGCGATCACCATCCTGCCGTCGGCATGAAACGCAACACCAACGAGGCCCGCGCCCGCCGCGACCAGCTCTGGCTCGTGGCCGGCGCGAATTGCGTAGACGCCGCTGCTGCCCGCCAGCGCCTCAACGACGTGCAGCACGCCGTTTGGATCAAAAGCGAGACCCTGCGGGCGGCCGAAAGGTACCTTCAGTATCTCGACCCGGCCATCTGGCGAAATCGCGCGGACGGAGTCATACGAAGAGAGGGTTGGCGCCGAAACGTACAGCGTCCCGTCGGGTCCCATCGCGAGGTGAAACGCAGCCACGCTCGACGGAATCGACGCGAATGTTTCCGCGCGGCCTTTCCCGTCGACCTTGAACACGGTGCCGGCGCGATCGCCGACATACAGCGAGCCATCCGCGCCAAACGCGAGGCCGCACGCGATCCCGAGATCGGACGCCATCACTTCATACTGGCCATCGTCGAAGACGCGATAGACGCGGCCTTCAAAGCGGCTCGATACATAGAGGAGTCCGTCCGGCCCGATCGCCATCGATGTCGGATTGACCAGGCCATGGACGAACGGTTCGCGCGCGCCGCTGGCGGAGATGCGGAAGATCGACACGGTGGCTTCCTGCCCGCGCGTGCCGCTGTAGGTCACATAGAGAGTGCCATCCGGGCCGAACACCGGATTGTCGACCTGGTGGAGGCCCGTGGCGATCTGCGTGCCGACCCGCGCATACAGCGTCGCGCCCGGAAGCCACGCCACCTTGACGGGCGTTTCGCCGCCGTCGAGTCCCGGTGGCACGACCACGGCCATGCGATCCGGCGCGGCAAACGACATGCGTGCGGACACGCCGCCAATGGTGACGAGGTCGGTGGTCGATTCAGGTTGGGGAAAACCGTCGCCGCGCAGCCATAGGCGCCCGCCTTCGACGACGCGAACGGGCTCAAGGCTCGTAAGGACTGGCACCTTATCCGTCGTCCTCGTCGAGTTCGAGGTTCCAGTACAGATAGTCGCGCCAGCTTTCCGGCGCCTTGGTGAGACCAATCGTGATGCGGATCGCCGGCGCGGACATCGGCCGCCGCGGCGGGCGAATCAGCCGCATGCGCGCTTCGTCAGGCGTGCGTCCGCCCTTGCGCCGGTTGCAGCTGACGCAGCAGGTGACGATGTTCTCCCAGTCCTTGCGGCCGCCCTGCGATACGGGAACGACGTGATCGAACGTGAGGTCTTGAGTGGAGAACTTGTGGGCGCAGTACTGGCAGGTGAATTCGTCCCGCGCGTAGATGTTGGCGCGGGAGAACGGCACGTAATCGAACCGCTTCTTGATGCGCACGTACCGCAGCAGTCGAATCACGGACGGCAGCTTGAAGGAGAACTTGGGCGCGCGCACCTCTCGGTCGTGGTGCGAGATGATCTCGACCTTGCCCTGACACCACAACGTCACCGCCTTTTGCCAGTGAACGACCTTCAGCGGTTCGTAGGTTGCGTTGAGGAGGAGCGTCTGCTCCATTTAGGCGCCATTGTGCCATGAATCACGCGGGACTACACAATTCGGCAACACCGTCCGATACTTGGAGACGATGAGCCCCTTTCGCGGACTGTTGATCGTCTGCGCCTGCGTGTCCGTGACCGCCTGTGCGAGCTCCGGCATGGTCTACACCCCCAAGCCGTTCCCCCAACCCGGGGGGCGCGGGGGCACCGTGGCGGTTCCGGCTCCGGCGCCCGTCGACCCGGCGGGCGCGCCGGTGGCGGCGAACCCGCCGGCCGTCCCCCCCTCGGTGGTGCCAC
>DATMJU010000421.1:0-2406 GCA_035553795.1 Vicinamibacterales bacterium | reverse complement strand
GCGGGCGGCCGACGTGGTTAGAAAACCTTCACACAGAATCACGGAATCACAGAATCACAGAAGACCGAATGGCCTTTCTTCTGTGGTTCTGTGGTTCTGTGTTTCTGTGTGCGCTTTTCTAGCCAGTTGCGCGCCGAAGGCGCCACCGGCCATGGCTGGCGCGCCGAAGCATCCAGAGTTTGTGTTCCCGTCGGCCCCGGACGGCACGCCGCCAGCCCTGATTTCACGGCTCGATCGCGGCTGGCAATATCTGCAGCTCGATGACGCACGCAACGCTGAGCGCGAGTTTGCGGCGGCGTTGAAGCAGCAGCCATCGTTCCATCCCGCTGAGACCGCGATGGCGTATCTCGCGATGGCTCGGGGCAATGAGAAAGATGCGGCCACGCGATTCGAGCGGGCTCTCCAGGCGGACGCGACGTATGTTCCCGCGTTGATCGGCCGAGGCCAGGTGTTCCTCGAAATGGACCGCGACGCCGACGCGCTGGCGAGTTTTGAGGCCGCGCTCGCGAAGGATCCGTCGCTGACCGACCTCAAGAGCCGGATCGACGTGCTTCGCTTCCGCGCCACACAGGAGATGCTCGGCCGCGCGAAGTCAGCCGCGGATGCGCGCCGGTATGACGAAGCCGCGGCCGCGTATCGGCAGGCGATTGCCGCGTCGCCGGACTCCGGCTTCCTGTACCGCGACCTGGCCGCGGTGGAGCAGAAGGCGGGACAGGTCGACAATGCCCTCGAGCATTACCGCAAGGCCGTCGAACTCGATGCGAGCGATGCGCGCTCGCTCGCGGCCATCGGCGGAATCCTTGACGGTCAGGGTGACGTCCTTGGCGCCATTGCCGCCTACGAACGGGCGCGCGCCCTTGATGCGAGCGAAGTGCCGGAAGGCGTGATGACCCGCCTGCGAGGTGCCGCCGCGCTTGCGAAGATGCCGGCCGAGTATCGCGCGATCCCGGACCGCACCCAGGTCACCCGCGCCGACATTGCGGCGTTGATCGGCGTGCGGCTCGAGGCGTTGCTGTCGCGCGCGAAGCCCCGCCAGGTGATCATCACCGACATTCGCGGCCATTGGGCGCAGGCGTGGATCGGCCCCGTCGTGCGATCCGGCGTGATGGAGACGCTGCCCAACTACGAGTTCGAACCGTCACGGCAGGTGCGCCGCAATGAGTTGGCGGCGACCGTGTCGAGGCTGCTCGCGTTGATTGGCGCCGCCAAGCCGGAGCTTGCCAAGAAATGGCAAGGCGCGCGCGTCGCGATCGGCGACGTTCCCTCCACGCATCTCAGCTACCCGGCGGTGTCGGCCGCGGTTGCGTCCGGGGTCATGCCCCTGGCGGGCAGCAATTTCGAACTGCTGCGCCCCGTGAGCGGCGCTGACGCCCTCAACATCATCAGCCGCCTCGAGGCCCTGGCGCGGCCATGACGGGAGAGGCGGTCGGCGTCTTCACGATCGCGAACCAGCTCACGCTGCTTCGCATGCTCCTGATTCCCGCGTTTGTGATCCTCACGCTGTACGGCGAGTTTGGCTGGTCGCTGGCGGTATTCGCTCTCGCGGGGCTGACCGATCTTCTCGACGGCGTCGCCGCGCGAGCCGCGAATCAGAAGAGTGAGCTGGGCGCGTGGCTGGATCCGGTGGCGGACAAGCTGCTTCTCGTGACCACGTTCATCGTGCTGACGTTGCCCAACATCGGCCTCACCAACCGCATCCCGCTCTGGCTGACCGTGCTTGTCATCAGCCGCGACGTCGGCATCGTGCTGACGGTCGCGATCGTGAACCTCGCGGTTGGACCTCGGACGTTCCGTCCATCGCCGCTCGGTAAAGCCGCCACCGCGATTTTCATCGTCGCCTGCATCGTCGTGATGCTGTTCAACTATCTCGGCTATCACTCCAGATGGGTTGACGTGGCGGTCTGGATCTCCGCGGTCATCACCGTCGTGTCCGCCCTCGACTATGTCTGGCGGATCGCGAAAATCATCAACAAGTAGTTCGCGTCAGGGCCGCAGCGTGATCGCCGGATCGATCCGCGACGCTCGCCTGGCCGGAAGCCATGCCGCTGCGGTCGCCACCAGGATGACTGCGATTGCCACGCCGCTGAGCGTGCGCGGGTCGCGCGCCTCGATGCCGAACAGCAACGATGAAAGTAGCGGCTCCAGTGTCAGGCTGAGCAGCGTCCCTGCGACGGCGCCGATTGCCGCCAGCGTGGCGCCGCGCTTCACGAACGCGCCGATGATGCCCTGATACGACGCGCCGAGCGCCAGTCGAATCGCGATGCTGCGGCGCTGACTCCGGACGTGATGGTTGATCACCGCGCCCAGGCCGAGGAAGGCGAGGGCGACACCGGCAAATCCCAGGCCCGACAGCAGCGCCGCGACCAAACGCTCGGTCGCAAACGCGTCGGCAATCCGGTCCTCGAG
>DATMJU010000420.1:0-2909 GCA_035553795.1 Vicinamibacterales bacterium | reverse complement strand
GTTCCAGTTCAAGGATCTCGACGGGTTCAAGTTCGGCGTATCGACGCCGCTCGCCGGATAGGCGCGCCTCACTCCAGCGACTTCTCGAAGGCCTCGATCAGCTGGGCAGCGGTCATTCGGCTCCACGTTTCGTTCACGCCGAATGTGATCGTGCCCGGCTGCGCGGGGCCTGACATCGCGATGCCTCGGTCAGCGAGGCGCTTGCCGACGTCGGCGGGGCTGACGCCCTTGAACGTGACCCGCGTCAGGTTTGTTCCGTTGGGAATTCGCTCGATGCCGATCTTCGGATGCTTCGCGATCGCCGCGTAGAAGCTCTCGGACGTCTGCACCGCGGTCTTCAATCGCCCTTCGAAACCATCCATGAAGTGGCGACACACCAACGCCGCGTTCCAGCCGGCCGCGAGATTGCCGCCGAACATGCGGCGGACGTGGAACATGCCCTCAAGCACGCTCCTCGGCCCCGCGAGAATCGCGCCGATGCCGCAATTGAAGTATTTCCAGAGCGACACATAGACGGTATCGAACGGCTCGGAATACTGCGCGGGCGTGATGCCCGTGTACGCGGAGGCGATGAACAACCGGGCGCCATCGAGATGCGTGCGTATACCCTTGCCGCGCGCAAACGCGGTCACGCGCTGCATTTCCTCCCAATCGAACATCTGCCCGGACAGCCGGCGGATAGGACTCTCGATCAGCAACGCGCCCACGTCGGTCGCCACGCGGCCGCCCGCGGTTCGCGCCAGCACTGCATCAACATCGGCAACGGTGAACGTAGACTGCCCTGGCGCGAGCGGCATGAGCGTCAGTCCCGACAGCGTCTGGCATGCATCGCCGGTATCGTTGTAGACGTGGCTCATCTCGGGGACGATCACGCGACGCTTCGGCCCCGCCAGCACGCGCAGTGCCAGCTGGTTCGCGAGCGTGCCGGACGGCATGAAGACCGCGCTCTCCTTGCCCAGCAGCTTCGCCCAGTGCTGCTCGAAGGCCTCGACCTCCCCGCCCAGCAGGTAAGTGTCGTCCTCGACGTCCTTGGCCTGGCACAGCTTGTTCAGCAGCGCCGCGTACTCGCTCGGCGTGATGCCAATACCGTCGCCGGACGTGTGCACGACACGTTCGGGTGCAACGTTTCCTGTGGCGAATGCTGGGACGTAAGGCAAACAACTGGCGCCCACCGTCGCGCCAAGCGTGCCGACGAATCCTCGACGAGATATAGGGTCCATATGACGAGGCCACTATAATCTGTCCCCGAATGAAGAAACTTACGATTGTCCTCGCGCTCCTGGTCGCGGTGTCCCTGGGTGTATTCGCACAGGGTCAAGGCGGCGGTGGCGGCAACCAGGATCCCTGGGCGGCCGGCACCTTCAACAACTTCCGTTTGCGTGCCGTCGGACCGGCCATCATGTCCGGCCGCATCAACGTCGTCGCGGTGCATCCCGAAGAGAAACACACCTGGTACATCGGCGTCGCTTCGGGCGGCGTCTGGAAGACCACGAATGCGGGCACCACGTTCACGCCGGTCTTCCAGAACGAAGGGTCATATTCGATCGGCCACGTGGTGATCGATCCGAAGAACCCGAACACGGTCTGGGTTGGCACCGGTGAAGCCAACAACCAGCGCAGTGTCGGCTGGGGCGATGGCATCTATCGCAGTGATGATGGCGGACGATCGTGGCGCAACCTGGGCCTGAAGGCCTCGGAGCACATCGGGCGCATCGTGATCGATCCGCGCGATTCGAAAGTGGTCTACGTCGCAGCCTACGGCCCGCTGTGGAGCGCCGGCGGCGATCGCGGCCTCTACAAGACGACGGACGGCGGCGCGACGTGGAACAAGATCCTGAACATCAGCGAGCACACCGGCATCAGCGACGTGATCATGGACCCGTCGAATCCCGACGTGCTGATCGCCACCGCGCACCAGCGCCGCCGCCATACCTGGACGCTGATCCATGGCGGACCGGAGAGCGGAGTGCACAAATCGACCGACGGTGGCGCCACATGGCGCCGCATTCGCACGGGCCTGCCCGGCGGCGATCTCGGCCGCATCGTCCCGGCCTTCTCCCCCGCGCGCAAAGGCCTGATCTATGCGAAGGTCGAGTCCGCTGACGGCCCGGTCGCGATGTATGTCTCGAACGACACCGGTGAGTCTTGGGAACGCCGCGCCAACGTGCAGGCGCAGCCGATGTACTACGAGAACATCCACCCGGATCCGAAGGATGCCGATCGCATCTACGTGCCGTCGGTGCAGAGTTTCGTGTCGGACGATGGCGGCCGCAACTTCCGGCAGGTCGGCGAGCGCAACAAGCACGTGGACAACCACGTGATCTGGATCGATCCCGATAATACGAATCACCTGCTCGAGGGCAGCGACGGCGGCCTCTACGAGTCGTGGGACGGCGGCCGGCTGTGGCGTCACTTCAGCAACCTGTCGATCACGCAGTTCTACAACGTCGAAGTCGACAACGTCGAGCCGATCTACAACATCTACGGCGGCACGCAGGACAACAGCACGCTCGGCGGCCCGTCGCGATCGAAGGGGCCGAACGGATCGACCAACAACGACTGGTTCGTGGTGACCGGCGGCGACGGTTTCGTCGTGCGCATCGACCCGACCGATCCCAACATCGTCTATGCCGAGTCGCAGTACGGCGGCATCGTGCGCCTCGACAAGCGCACCAGCGAGCGCGTCAGCATTCGCCCCGCTGAAGATCGCGGCGAAGCGCCGCTGCGCTTCAACTGGGAATCGCCGTTCATCATCAGCGCGCACCAGCCGTCGCGCCTCTACTTCGGCGCCAGCCGCCTGTTCCGCAGCGACGATCGCGGCAGCAGCTGGAAGCCGATCAGCCCGGACCTGACGCGGCAGACGGATCGCAACAAGCTGCCGGTGATGGGACGCCTGTGGTCGCCCGAGG
>DATMJU010000419.1:0-11386 GCA_035553795.1 Vicinamibacterales bacterium | reverse complement strand
TTTTTGACGATGGGTTGATGGCGGAAGGACTCGAACAGGTCGCGGGACAAACGCGCGGATCGATGAGCACGGTGAACGGCGATGGCCGCGTCGCGTTCGACCGGTTGGGTCGTGAATTGTCCGGCTACTACCTTCTCGGCTTCGAGCCCACCGAGGCCGACCGCACCGGGCGCGAACGCCGCATCAAGGTGGAGGTCAAGACTCGCGGGCTGACGGTCCGTTCACGGCCTACGTTCGTCGTGCCTGCCGCTGAAGTCGCGAAGTCGGCGCTCACACCGATGCAGCAACTTGGCGAGGTGCTGAAGTCACCGCTGCCAGATCGCAGCCTGCCGATGCGCGTCGCAACTTATATGGCGCCGGAATCCGGCACCGGCAAGGTCCGCGTCGTCATTTCCGCCGAAGTCGGCGAACCTGCAAAGACCCCTGCCGAGTGGCCGGTCGGCGTGATCGTGCTCGACAAGAGCGACAAGATCGTCGTCAATCGCGGCGGCATGTCGACATTGCAACCGGCGAGCGCTCGCGGAGTCGAAACACCGCGGCTGCTGCTCACATCGGTGGCGCTCGATCCCGGTGAGTACACGCTGCGGCTCGCGGCGGTTGACGAGACCGGGCGCGGCGGCAGCGTGCATCACTCCATCAACGCCCGGCTCAATCGCGGACCAAACGGCATCACCGTGTCGGACTTGATGCTGGTGCCCCAGCCGCCTGTTGCCGGCGAGTTGCCGCGGCCGCGACCGACAACCGTCATCGACAACGAAACGGTATCGGCGATGGTCGAGCTCACTGGCACCGATCAGGGACTGCTCGGCAAGACGAAAGTGACGCTGCAGGTCTCCGATGCGGAGAATGGAAATCCGCTGGTGAACGTTGAAGCGCGCCAGGTGCAGCGAGGCACCGTGCGCGCGTTCGCGGCGCAGATGCGGCTCGGCGTACTGCCGCCCGGCGAGTACATTGCGCGAGCGGTCATCGCGCCTCCTGGCCAGCCGGAGATGCGAGTGACGCGCGCCTTCATGCTGGCGCCCGTGCCGGACGTCGAAGGCCCGGCACCCGATTCGCGCGTGCCGCTCGATCCCGACGCGCCACCAGCCCCCGTGGCCGCCTCGAAGATCATCGCGCCGCTGCCGCGATTCTCGGCTCGCACCATCCTGGTGCCGGAAGTCGTGCAGCCGTTCCTCGAAGGCCTGGCGGATATGCATCCGCCGTCCCCCGAGGTCGAAGCGATCATCGAGCAAGCCAAGAGCGGCAACTACAACGCGACCACCGAACGCGCCGGCAGCCCAGACGATGAACTGAACCTCGCGTTCGTGCGCGGACTTGGCGCCCTCAGCAAGGGCGAGGTGGCGCAGGCCGCCGCATGGTTCCAGCAAACATTGAAAGGCGCCTCCGACTTCCTCGGCGCGGCGTTCTACCTCGGCGCCACGCACGCGGCAAGCGGCCGCGATCGCGAAGCGATCGGCGCGTGGCAGATGGCGCTGCTCAGCGAGAATCCAGGCGCGGTGTATCCCGCGCTGGTCGATGCGCTGCTGCGCACCGGCGACGGACGGCAGGCGCTCGACGTCCTTGAAGAAGCGCCGTCAGCGTGGGCCAGTGACGACGAACGATTGAAGCGTGAGGCGATCGCGCTGGCGATGATCGGTGATTTCAGCGGCGCGTTGCCGAAGCTGAAAGATCAACTCGACAACACCAAGGGCGACGATCAGCCGATGCTGTTCGTCGCGATCCAGGTGCTCTACCGCATGCACGCGCAGGACAAGAGCCTGAGTCCTGACAACCTCGCGCGCTTCCGCTCCTACGTCGAGCGCCACCAGAAGCTCGGCGGGCCCGATCGCGCCATCGTCGAAACCTGGCGCAGGGCGGTCCTGGGAAGGTGACGAGCTCACGCTTCACGTAACACGACAACCGGATCTGTCTGCGCCACCCTTCGCGCCGGCACCACGCACGCGATCACGACGACGACCAGCAGCAGTACCGGTGCAACGCCGAAACTCAGCCAGTCCTTCGGCGACACTCCGTAGATGAACGGCGAGAGGTTGTTCGAGAGCGCCGCCGATACCCCGAGTCCCACCACCAGGCCGGCCGCAGTCGCGATCGCCATCTGGCGTAGCGCCGTGGCTATGACCGCAGCCCGGCTCGCACCGAGCGCGGTTCGCACGGCAAGCTCGCGCGAGCGCTGCGACACTGATTGCGACAGCACGCCGAACAGGCCGGCACCGGCGATCGCCAGCGCGAAGACCGCGAACCCGGAGAACAACACCGCATACAGGCGCGGTCGCGACAGCGATTCACCGACGCGCTGATCCATCGTCATCACCGCGTCGAGCGCGATCGTGGGATCTTCCTCGCGCAACGCACTGCGCAGTGCCTCGATGTAGTTGTTCGGATCGTCGACGGTCCTCGCCACGAGAAAGGCCTGCGCGCCGTGGTTGATACCGGGCAGCTGCGCGAACGACACGTAGAGCTCCGACTGCGGAGGTTCGTCGGGCCGATCCTGCTTCATGTCATCGACCACGCCAACAATGAAGGCTTCAACCTTGCCGGCCGCGGCGCGGATGGCGTTGGTGCCAAGCGACAGCCCGATGGCCTGCTCGATCGGGATGTTTTCCAGGTACTTCGCCACGAACGTGCGATTGACCACCACCGCGCGGGGAGCCGACGCGGTGTCCGCGTCGGAGAGAAGCCGGCCGGCGCGCAGCCGGATCCCGAGCGCGCCGAAATAACCCGGCGTCACCACGCGTCGATAGGTCTCGACATCAACTTCCGCACCGCCCCTGATCGGCGATGGAAATTGAAACACAGAGAATCCGCCGGCCGACCCCAGAGGCAAGCCGGTGCTCATCGCCACGTGCTGGATGCCCGGGCGATTCCGTAGACGATCCAGGATTCGTGTCAGCGCCTGTTCCTTCCGCTCAACGCTATAGCTTTGAGAGAACGGAATGCTGGCGGTCAGCAAGCCCTCTGGCTCATAGCCGCGATCGGCGGTGATCTGCGCGTTGAAGCTGCGGGCGAGCAACACGCCGCCGATGATGAGCACGCACGTGACGGCGACCTGGCTCGAGACGATCAGCGCGCGCAAACCGGCGATCGTGCTGCGGCCGGCTCCAGCAGACGCGGCGCTGCTGTCCCCGAGCGAACGGGCGATCTCGATCTTGCGAACGTGAAGCAGCGGCAGGACTCCGCACGCCACGGTGGTCACGGCAGACAGCAGCAGCGTGAACGCCAGGGCGCGGCCGTCGATCTCGATCGCATCAACCCGCGGGAATCCCGCCGGCAGCATCGACGGCAACGCCGACACCAACGCGGCGGTGACCGCCAGCCCCGCTATGCTGCCAAGCACGCCGACCAGCGCATTCTCGATCAGGAGCTGCCTCGCCAAGCGCCCGGTGGCGGCGCCGAGCGCGGCACGAATCGTCATCTCGCGGTGACGCGCCGTCGCCCGCGCCAGTTGCATGTTGGCGACGTTTGCCGTGGCGGTGAGGAACAACAGCACCGACGCGATCAGCAGGATCAGGATCGCTGGGCGCACGTCCGCGGCGGCCGCTTCCGCCGCATCGCGCACGGTGATCTGAATGGGATCGCGCGCACCGAACAGCGCCATTGCCACCGGTCCCGCATCGGGCGCGGCGATGGCGCGCGCAGTGCCTTCGGCGGCCGCTTGCTCCGGCGCGACGCCCGGCTTCAGCCTGCCGATGGCGCGCATGATCGTCCCGTTCTTGGTGCCGCCGGGGCCATCAACCGGCGGCGGCTGCCACGCCAGCCACGCGCGAACGTCCGCGCTCGGGAACCTGAACTCGCGCGGCATCACGCCGATGATCGTGTGCTGCACGCCATCCAACACCAGCGGTTGACCGACGATGTCGTCGCGGAGGCCGAGGCGCTGTTGCCACAACGCGTGGGAGATCAACACGACGGAGGACTCGTTACTGAGACGCGCTCCCTCATTGGAGGCGAAGATTCGGCCGCGCACCGGCGTGACGCCGAGCAGTTGAATCGTGGACGGCGTGGTTCGCGACACGGCAACGCGCGTCGCGTCACCCGCGCCCGTCAGCGTGAACTGATTCGGACCACTGAAAAAGCCGATGCCCTCAAGCGTTTGCGGCGCGTCCGCCCACGCGAGGTAACTGCCGTTCATCATCGTCCCGGGCACGCGTCCCTCGCGGCCGCCGCGCGTTTCCGTGAGCCGCACCAGGCGCTCGGTGTTGCCCCACGGCAGCGGCCGCAGCAACACGCCGTAGGCCACACTGAACAACGTCGTAACGGCGCCGACACCAAGCGCAATGGTGAAGATCGTCACGGCTGCATAACCCGGCTTCGCGCGCAGCAGCCGCAGTCCGTAGACCGCATCGGCCCAGGCGCCGGAGACGATCGAGCGCGATTCGGCTGGCGGATTCACCGCGGTCGCGCGTGATACACGACGCAGCGCCATGGGCTCTTTGCGCCATCCATCAATCAGCGCATCGATGCGCACGATCGCATCCGCGTCGCTCACACCCTCCGAGCGCAAGGCGTCGAACGCCGATTCGGCATGCTGCGCGAGTTCGTCGACGACGTCGCCGTCAACGGGTGATCCGGAAAAGGCCGATCGAACGCGCGCGTTGATGTCAGGCATGTTTGACTCCGGCGATGCGATTGACGGCGTTGGCGAAGTTGGTCCAGATCGATCGCTGGCGTACGAGCGTGCCGCGACCGCCGGGAGTCAGGCGATAGTAGCGGCGGCGGCGCTGGCCGGCCTTCTCCACCCACCGGCCTTCGATCAGGCCCTTGGCCTCCAAGCGGTAAAGCGTGGGATAGAGCGAGGTGATGTGAAAGGCGATGGTGCCGTCAGATCGCTCCTCGATCTGCTTTCCGATGTCGTATCCGTGGCGTTCGCGGTCTTCGAGCAGTGCCAGGATGAGCAATTCTGCGCTACCACGCTTCAGCTCCCGCTCGAGCATTGTTGAGCCCATATATTGGCTGAAACAATATCATCGCTCGCCACGGAGCTCAAGAATTTCGAAACCGTAAGATTTGGGCCCATTTAGGGGCCTGACACAAGTCTTACAATCCCGTCACTCGCGTCCTGATAGCCTCTTCTTCGACATGATTCCCATCACGAAGATTTACGGTAAGAAAGCGTCAAACGGCGAGATCAACTGGATCACGGCCATCGCCATGACGATTTTCCACATCGGTGCCGTGGTCGCGCTCTTCTACGCCAGCTGGGGTCCGATCATTGCGGCCGCCCTTCTGTGGTGGGTCGCCGGCTCACTGGGCATCGGCATGGCCTACCACCGCCTGCTGACGCACCGTGGCTACAAGACGCCGAAGTGGATGGAGTACTTCCTCACCGTGTGCGGCACGCTCGCACTCGAAGGCGGACCGATCTTCTGGGTCGCCACGCACCGCATTCATCATCAGCACTCCGATCACGAAGGCGATCCGCACACCCCGCGTGAAGGCACCTACTGGGCGCACATGGGTTGGATCATGACCGGCAAGGCGATGCACCACGACACCGAGATCCTCGCCCGCTACACGCCTGACCTGAGCAAGGACAAGTTCCATGTGTGGCTGACGACCTGGCACTGGGTGCCTCAGGTGGTCCTCGGTCTCGGCCTGCTCGCCTTCGGCGGCCTGCCGTACCTGCTGTGGGGCACGTTCTTCCGCACCACTTTCGGCCTGCACGCGACCTGGCTCGTGAACTCGGCGACGCACCTCTGGGGCTCGCGCCGTTTCGAGACCAAGGACGATTCGCGCAACAGCTTCTGGGTCGCGATCCTGACGTTCGGCGAAGGCTGGCACAACAATCACCACGCCCACCCGGTGTCGGCGCGCCACGGTCTTGCGTGGTACGAGTTCGACATGAACTGGATCGGCATCAGCGCGCTGAAGGCGCTGGGCCTGGCCTGGGACGTGAAGGTCGCGAAGATTCGCCAGCCGCTCGAAGACGAGGCCGCTGCGTAAAGCTACAATCGCAGGGTGACTCGAAGGCAAATCGCCTCGATCGTCTTCGTCGTCCTCTGCGTTGTCCTCGTTGCCGCCGCTGTTACGCTCAACATCGGCTGGATCCTGGTCAATGGGCGGCGCGTGGCGCCGCTCATCCTCGGTGTCACCACCTTCGCCCTGATCATCGCGGGTCTCATCGTCTATACGGTGTTCCTGGTCCGCGAAATGGGCATCACCGAACAACAAGACAGCTTCCTCAACTCCGTCACGCACGAGTTGAAAACGCCGATCGCGTCGATCCGGCTGTACCTCGAGACGCTGCAGTCGCGCGAAGTCGGTGACGCGCAGCGCAAGGAGTTTTACCGCATCATGCTGCAGGACGCCGACCGCCTGCAGCACACGGTCGAACAGGTACTGCGCGCCGGCGTGGCGCGGCAGCGCCGCAAGCTCGAACATCGCGGACCGGTCGATCTCGGGTGGCTCGTCCAGGAATGCGTCGACACCGCGCGCACCCGCCACCATCTCGCCCCCGACTCCATCACCGTCGTCGACACCGACCTGCAGACGCCATTGGTCGTGAGCGGCGACGTTGACGATCTGCGGACGGCGATCTCGAACCTGCTCGATAACGCGGTGAAGTATTCGAACGGACCGCCGCAGATCAGCGTGCAGGCCGCGGGCGCGTCGCCCGACACCGCCTGGGTGCGCGTGAAGGATGCCGGCATCGGCATTCCCAAGGCGCAGCTCGGACGCATCTTCAATCGCTTCTATCGCTTTCAACCCGGCGGCTCGAAAGTGAAAGGCACCGGCCTTGGCCTCTACATCGTGCGCTCGATCGCCAAGCGCAACGGCGGACGCGTCTTCGCGGAGAGCGCCGGCGAGAACAAGGGCTCGACGTTTACCCTCGAGCTGCCGCGAGTGCACACGTAATGGGCAGGATCCTGATCGTCGAAGACGAAGCGCACCTCGCGGACGGACTCCGCTTCAACCTCGAGGCCGAGGGACACGAGGTTGACGTGGACGGTGACGGCCAGCAGGCGCTCGATCGGTTGCTCGGGAATCGCTCGCGCTACGACGCCGTGGTGCTCGACGTGATGCTGCCCGGCAAGGACGGCTTCTCCGTCGTCAAGCAACTGCGCACCGAAGGCCACTACGTGCCGGTGTTGATGCTGACCGCGCGCAGCCGGCCGGAAGACGTGCTGATGGGTTTCGAGGCGGGCGCGGACGACTACCTGCCCAAGCCGTTCGAGCTGCAGATCCTGATGGCGCGCCTGCGCGGCCTGCTGCGCCGCCGCGAGTGGCTCGCGCAGGAACACGAGCACGACACGCTGACTTTTGCGGGTAAGAAGCTCGATCTCGAAGCGCTCGAGCTGCACGTCGGCGACAAGAAGTATCAGCTCACGCAGATGGAGAGCGACCTTCTGCAGTACCTCGTGAAGAACACCGGGAGGCCGGTGTCACGCAAGGCGATCCTCGAAGAAGTGTGGGACCTGCACGAGGACACCGACACGCGCGCGATCGACAACTTCATCGTGCGACTGCGCCGGTATCTTGAAGTGGATCCCACCAAGCCGAAGCACCTGCTGACAGTCAGGGGGGTTGGCTACAAATTCGTCGAGTAGCGACTTACTTCATCCCAAACAACAGAAACGACGTCTTCTGCGTGTCCCGGAAGTTGTCATCCGAGCCAATCAGCAGCGTCTTCGTTCCGTTGACGATCGGTCCGAATGTCAGCGCCTCGAAGTTCTCGAGGCGTGAGAGCGCCGGCGACAGGCGCGGGATGATCGACTGAAAATCCAGCAGCAGGCGCTTGCGAGCCTCGCCTTCGGCCAGTTCCACGGAGAACAGCTGCACGGTGTTGGCCGTGAACTGCTTGTCGCGCGTGACGAGGCACGAACGCTCCATCGACAGCAGCGTCGTCTCGCTGAACGCCAGCAGTTCGACGAGTCCGTTTTCGCCGTCGCTGCAGATCTCTTCGAAGTTCTCCAGGAACGGCGTCGGCGAGATCATGTAGCGCCACTGGCGTCCCGGCCTGAACGTCGCTCCCGAAGGAACGAACTCGACAAGCCGGCCTGCTCCGCCGCGTTCGAAGCTGACGAGGCCGTCCTCGATCAGCGGCTGCTCGAGCCCGGCGATCAAGCGCCCGCCGGGCGTAACCGCGAGCCCTTCAAATCCCTGGTTGTCTCGCAGCCCCGTCTTGCCGTCCGCCGTGATGTGGAACGCGGGTGGAAACGCGATGACGTTCGTGACCACCGCATCGCGATTGACCTGCAGCAACGCCGGCTGCCAGACCTCGCCAGTCTTCTCGACGCGATGGCCTTCCTCCGCCATCACGAAGGTGCCGTTCGGTAGCGCCACGACAGCTTCGAGATCGGAGTTGGCCGCAATGCGCTCAGGAACTCCCGGACCGGCGCGCAGCGCCTGCACGCGTGTCGGCGTGACCTCGAGCCCCTTCGCTCCGACCGTGACGGTGAGCCACGCGACCCGGCTCGGATCGCGATCGTCGATCACGCCGATCCACTGGCCGCTGCCCACATCGGGGGCGAGACCGGAAATGCTGCCGAACCTCGGCTGGGCCGGAATGCCGGGGTAGGCAGTACCTGAAGGCCGGGTGAACTCCCCAAGCCACAGCAGCAGCGGCAGCGGGTTCTCGACGAAGGCCGCCGGCTTCTTGGGAGCACAGCCCGCGACGATCAGCGACAGGCATCCGCACAGGAGGGCTCTCAGCAAGCGACTCATAATAAAGGGTTTCCGGGCGAATTTCAGGCCTGAATCCGTAGTAACCCCTTCGGGGCTTTCGCGGTCGGGCAGAACAAGTACGAATGCCGCAGTAGTTGGTTGTGTAAAACGGCTGGGCTGGCTAGACTTGCACACGTTGAAAGCGCGATTCGTCCCTTGCAAGTCCCCCTGGCATCCCTGAGTAGTAATTTCGTCCGTTCGTAGTCAATCTGGAGGCGGTGTCATGCGCCGGTTACCCCCCGGTGCCGCGTCGTGCATCTTTCGTTCGTCTTTTGTCAGGAATTCTCGTGGCCGCCGGCCTGGCGCTCACGACCATCTCCGCACAGATCCCCGGCCGCAACGTCAACATGGTCGCGGGCAAAGAGTGGCCTGATGGTGACCCGTTCCTGCAGCGCCAGAACGAACCATCGATCGCGGCATCAACGCGCAACCCGTTGCACCTGCTCGCAGGCGCCAACGACTACCGCACGGTCGATCTGCCAGGATTACCGACTGACGAAACCGGCGATGCGTGGCTTGGCCTCTTCAAGTCGTTCGACGGCGGCCAGCGCTGGACGAGCACCCTGCTTCCCGGCTACCCGCAAGACACGAGCGCCGTGGGTAAGGTGTCGCCGATTCACGGCTACGGCGCCGGCGCCGATGCGGTCGTGCGTGCCGGCACCAACGGCCTGATCTACTACGCGGGTCTCGCGTTCGATCGCGCCAATCCCGCGACGCCGGAGATTCCCGGCAAGAGCGCGATCTTCGTCGCGCGTTTCATCGACAACAACAACAAGGAAGCCGGCGACACCTTCGCGTACCTGGGCACCAGGACGATGCAGACGTCGAAGGGCGGGAAGAACGGCGACTTCCTCGACAAGCCGTGGCTGGCGGTGGATGTCCCCCGCGACAACACGCGCTGCACCATCGTCACGCCCGGCGAAAAAGGCCCGATCACCCAGACGATCCCGGCCGGCCCTGTTTACGTGGCGTACACGGTGCGCTCGACGGACAAGAAGGGCGCGCGCTACGACATCATGTTCGCTCGCTCCGTGGACTGCGCCAACTCGTGGAGCGACCCTGTCCGCCTGAATGCGGAGAGCGAGCGCACCAGCCAGGGCGCGACGATCGCCATCGATCCGCGCAATGGCCACGTCTACGTCGCGTGGCGTCAGTTCGATCTCGACGGCACCGGCACCGACGCGATGGTGGCCACGAAGTACGTGCCCACCACCAAGCGGATCGACCCTCCGGGACACATCAAGAAGTTCGCCAAGCCGAAGAAGGGCAAGGGCAAAGGCGTCAACACGATCCAGTTCTACCAGAAGGGCGGCGTCAACGCGGCGCTCGAGGCGGCGCAGTTATCGACGCTCGATCAGTCGACTTCGGCGCTCGCGATCCGCTTCCGCACCAACGCGTATCCCTCGATGACGGTGGACGAAACCGGCCGCGTCTACATGGTGTGGGCCGAACGCGGATTCGATCCGGACAACCCCGATCCAGAAACCGGATCGGCGCGCGTCGTGATCGCCACCAGCACCACCGGTCAAACGTGGACCACGCCGGTCGCAGTGTCGTCCGAGAACCAGCGGGGCCATCAGTTGATGCCGGCCATCAACTACGCCGGCGGCAAGCTGATGTTGATCTACTACGACATCCGCGAAACCCGCTCGCAGACGTTTACGCAGTACATCGACGATCGCACCGCGTTCACCAAGCCCACGCCCGAATCCACCGGCCTGCGTCACACGATCGATCTCCGCGCGTCCATGGCGTCGCCGGGCGCGAATCCGGTGTTCCTGGAGTCCGTGAAGGTATCGGAGTACATCGAGGGTCCGCGCGTGCCGGGCGGACCCAATGTGCCGTGGCAGGTCAACCCGCCGAACCTGCCGATGTTCCAGAAAGGCACCGCGCCGTTCATCGGCGATTACATCGACCTCGCGGCCGCGCCGAACTTCGTGTTCGACAGCACCGCCAACAAGTGGGTCTACAACTCGGCCGCCGGCGCCACGCCGCCGGTGTTCCACGCGGCCTGGACCGACAATCGCGACGTGCGTCCGCCGCTCGAGGATCGCGACGGCGACGGCAATCCGTGGAACGACTACACGCCGCCGGGCAACGGCGGCACCGCCAGCATCTTCGATCCGTCGACCACCGTGCCGCAGTGCATCCCCGGCAACGCCGGCTCGCGCAACCAGAACATCTACACCGCCCGCATCACCGGCGGCCTGCTCGCGGGCTCACCCGGCAACACCAAGCGGCTCGGCTATCGCCCTGACGATCCCACACAGTTGCTGCAGCGCAGCTTCGTGGTGTTCGTCCAGAACACCGACACGTCGGAGGTGGTGAAGCGCTTCCGGCTGACGATCATGAACCAGCCGCAGGGCGGAAGTGCATCGTTCGATCAGTTTGCGCCGCTGCCGTCGATCGAGGTCGAGCTGAACCCGCGCTCCACCGCATCGCGCACCGTCTACGCAAAGTCCACCGACCCGCGCGCGATGATCACCGTGCAGGTGCAGGAACTGGTGCGGGGCGCGAACAACACCTGGGTCGTGAAGCAAGGCGGACTCGGCAGCGCGATCATCCTGAATCCCGACATCGACAATCCGGACATCGATAACCCGGACATCGACAACCCGGACATCGACAACCAGTCGTTGATGACCGACGTGAGCTGGTCGATCACCAACACCGGCAACACCACCGCTGCGTACAACGTGAACCTGTTCTTCGCGCAGACCACGTT
>DATMJU010000418.1:0-2981 GCA_035553795.1 Vicinamibacterales bacterium | reverse complement strand
CGCTGGAGCGGGTCGGCGGCGTCCAGACCAGGGCGGCCGATGTGCTCGGCCTGAGCTTCAGGCAGTTCCGGTATCTGATGAAGAAGCACGGTCTCAAGCGCGAATGAAGGCCGGCGTCACGATCGCCATCGTGGGCATCATCTACTGGCTTCGCCTTGATCCGTATGCCGGTCTGATGCTCGACGATGCGTGGTACATGGTGCTGGGGAAGTCCCTCGCGATGGGCGAGGGGTTTCGCGTGATCAGTTCTTCCGCCGCAGCGATCGTGCCGTCAGTGCCGCCTGGCTTTCCGGCACTTCTCTCCATCGTGTTCTGGTTCAATCCCTCGTATCCCGACAACGTCGTCTTACTGAAGAGCATCTCGGTGTTGGCGATGGCCGGTGTTGGCGTGGCGTGCTGGTGGGATTTCACCCGCAATCGCGACGTGCCAGGCGAGCAAGCGCTCTGGATGGCCGCCGCGGTCGCGCTGTCGCCGGCCTTTGTGTTCCTGGCAACGTCGACGGTGATGGCGGAGTGCGTATTCGCCTTGGCGCAGCTATTGACGGTCATTGCCGTTGAGCGCGCAATGAAGCGTGACGGTTCAGACTCGCGCGGGGCCCTGGCCGCAGGAGTGTTTGCATCCGCAACGCTGCTGATAAGCACGACAGGCATCGCTGCCGTCGCGGCATCCGTCGTGTATTTGGCCGTGCATCGCAGGTGGCGGCAGGCGGCCATCTTCGCCGCAACCGTCGCCCTGTTGCTATTGCCGTGGCAGGCCTATTCACGGGCTAACGCGCCGACGATGGACGAGCGGATCACACATGGTGGCTCCATTGCGTATTCGGATGGCCAGGAGACCGCGTTGGAGCATTCCGCCGCCGACAACCTTGTCAACGTGCTGACCCGGGACATCGGCGCGGTGGTACTGCCTGTGCTCTTTCGACCGGCGTCCGAGAGTGGGCAGGAAGTGAGGCTGGTTGGCCCTTTCGGACGCGGAACCATGGGCGGCGCGCCCGAGACGATGGTGATCTCCGCGTTGCTGGTGGTCGTCATGCTGGTTGGCGTCTACCGATCGTCGGCGTGGCTGTCGTTGCCTGTCCTGTTAATCGCCAGCTCGTTGGTGATGTTCGCAACGGCGTCGTCGTTGACGACCCGCTATGTGTTACCGCTCGCGCCGTTCCTGTCATGGCTGCTGTGGCGCGGTTTCGGCCACGCTAAGGCCGCGCGCATGGCCGTGCTAGTGGTGCTTGGCCTTCAGTTGTTCGATCACACGCTCTACATTCGGGAGAAGACCTCGGGCATGCCGCGGTGGATTGCCGAAGCTCGCGAGGTGGACGATGTGTTGAGTTGGATGGCGGGGACTCTTCGTGAGGACGGAGCGGTCGCCTCGTCAAATCCTGGTCTGGTGTTTCTTCGCACAGGGCGCAAGGGCATCGTGAGCGTGCGCCCCGACCCGAACTGGGACACGTGGAGGCGCACCGGCATCCGCTACGTTGCCACCCTCCGGCCCGACGAGATCCCCCTGGGTCAGCTGAATACAGTGCGGATCCTCTTCCACAACGGCCGGCTGTGGGTGGTACGGTTGTAAAACTGTGCACCTGACAAGAACTGGCACCGCGGGCTGACAGGAATTGTCAGAATTCCAAGCCCAACCAGACTATCGGAACCGTCGGCTCAACCGATAACTACTCTGGAAACAAGCGTTTAGCTCATATCGACCGGTAAAGGCCTCACATGGTACGCCGGTTGCTGTAGAGCGGGTCAGGCCCGTGCCGCCGACGCGGCGGCGTGGCCTCAACAGAAAAACCAAATAGCGGCAACTTGGACCCAGGAGATTGAACATCATGCGTATTCAGAGCAACAAGGGCTTCACGCTCATCGAACTGCTCATCGTCGTCGCGATCATCGGCATCATTGCGGCCATCGCCGTCCCCGGCCTGCTCCGCGCCCGCATGTCGGGCAACGAAGCGTCGGCGATCGGTTCGCTGCGCGCCATCAACAGCTCGCAGCAGGCGTTCTCGTCGGCCTGCGCCAATGGCTTCTACGCCGTTTCGCTGGTGGATCTCGGCCAGGTTCCGGCGAGCGGCGGCGCGCCGTTCATCAGCCCTGACCTGTCGGCGAGCAACCCGGTCGACAAGAGCGGATACACGATTGAGTTGGCGGCGGGCTCCGACGGCTCGGCCGGCGCTGCTACCGCTCCCGACACCTGCATCACCGGTCTGACGGCGGCGGAGACCATCAGCTCCTACTACGCCAACGCCTTCGCGGTGACGTTCGGATCGACCGGTTCCAGGGATTTCTGGACCAACACGCTCGGCACCATCTACTTCACGACGACCGAAGGCACCCTCGACATGGAAGACGTCGGCAATGCCGCTCCCACGGCCGGTTCTGGTACGGTTCTTCAGTAACATCTGCGGGTTGTGGCGTGAAGGGCGCGGTTTGACCGCGCCCTTCCGCCTGTACGGGTAGAATTCTCACCATGTCTCCGCAGCCCACCTCTGTGACGGCGCCCCGCACGCTCTGGTTCGCGATTTTTGCGGCCATCGGGCTGATTGCGTCCTCGACGTCCACCTGGGTGCACTACCGGATTCTGAACGACCCCACTTACGCCAGTTTCTGCGACGTCAACGAGAGCTTCAGCTGCACGGTGGCCTACACGAGCCAGTTCGGTTCGGTTGCAGGCGTGCCGGTGGCGGTGTTCGGCGTCGTCTTTTTCGCGTTCGCGTTGCTGCTGATTGCGATGTGCGCGCGATCCTCCGCGGCTGAGAACCTGCCGGGTTACCTGTTCGCGGCGTCGACCATTGGCCTGGCGGTGGTCTTGTATCTCGGGTACGCCTCGTTCTTCATCCTGAAGACGTTGTGTGTGCTGTGCCTGGCGACGTACGTGGCCGTCGTCGGTCTCTTCATCACCGCAGGAACCGCCACCAGGAATCCCATGACGAACCTCCCGAGCCGTGCGATGCGTGACCTTCAACTCCTGTTCCGGACTCCATCTGCAC
>DATMJU010000417.1:0-2259 GCA_035553795.1 Vicinamibacterales bacterium | reverse complement strand
GGCGAGATCGCTGACGTGGATGTAGTCGCGGATGCAGGTGCCGTCGTGCGTCGGATAGTCGGTGCCGAACACCTCGAGGCGTTCGCGCTGCCCGAGCGCGGCCTGCACGGCGACCTTGATGAGATGCGTCGCATCCGGCGTCGATTGTCCGGTGCGCTGCTGCGGGTCGCCGCCAGCGACGTTGAAGTAGCGCAGGATGACGTGGCCGAGCGCGTGCGCAACATGCGTGTCACGCAGCATCTGCTCGGTCATCAGCTTCGACCAGCCGTAAGGCGAGACCGGCGCGGACGGCGTGTCTTCCGTCACCGGCACCTTTGCCGGGTTGCCGTACACCGCCGCGGTCGAGGAGAAGATGAAATGCTTCACGCCGTTCTTCACGGCGGTCTCGATCAGGCTGCGGGCGTTCGCCGTGTTGTTCTTGTAGTAGCCGAGCGGATCGCGGACCGAGTCGGGCACCACGATCGAGGCCGCGAAGTGGATGATCGCATCGACCTCGTGGGTCTTGATCAATTCGGCGACCAGCTTCTCGTCGCCGGTTTCGCCGACGATCGGCAGCATGGGCTTCGGCAACGCCGAGGCGAACCCGGTCGAAAGGTTGTCGAGCACGACCACCTTTTCGCCGGCGTCCACGAGTTCGTGGACTGTATGGCTTCCGATGTAGCCTGCGCCGCCTGTGACCAGTACGGTCATCGCCGTTCCCCTATTCTTTCTTGTTGGGGGGACTTTGCCGGACGCGGCGTATAGACCCGGTTAGTTCCGGTGAATTGGAGCGGGCAAGTGGTAGTGATGCTTAATGACGGGTATATGAAAGCGCGCGCATTTTAAGGGTCGAATGCAAAGCGTCCTTTTCATCAAGACTTCTTCGCTCGGCGACGTGATTCATCACATGCCGGCCGTGACGGAAGCCCGCCTGCGCTGGCCGGGCACCCGCTTCGGCTGGGTGGTTGAGGAGGCCTTCGCGCCGCTCGCCCGGCTGCATCCGGCGGTGGATCATGTGATCCCGGTCACGATGCGGCGCTGGCGCGACCGGGGCTTCATGCCGCCGGTCTGGTCCGAGATCGCGCGCTTTCGCCGCGAGCTGCGGACGCGCCAATACGATGCGGTGATCGACACGCAAGGCCTGCTCAAATCCGCCGTCCTAGCGCGCATGGCCCGCGGCCCGAGCTACGGCTACGACACGAGCAGCATCAAGGAACCGGCGGCGTCCTGGCTCTATGACGTGTGCCACGCGGTCGAATGGAATCAGCACGCCATCGCGCGCAACCGTGCGCTGACGGCCGTCGCGCTCGGCTATCAGCCCGAAGGCCCGGTGAATTACGGGCTCGACCGCGCGAGCGTCGCGCAATCCGCATCGTCGCCTTACGGCATCCTGCTGCACGCGACCGCGCGCGCGGAGAAGCAATGGCCCGAGGATCGCTGGCGCGCGCTCACCGCGCAGCTTGGCGGCGCCATTGATCTCGTGGTGCCTTACGGCAGCGATGCCGAGCGCGAGCGCGCACTGCGGATCGCGGCAGCTTCGCCGCGTGCGCGCGTGCCGGATCGCCAACCGCTCGATGAGGTCGCGCGCATGATCGCTGGCGCGTCGTTCGTGGCCGGCGTGGATACCGGGCTGTTACACCTCGCGGCGGCGTTCGGTGTGCCGCTGGTCGCGATCTTTGTCGGAAGCGAGCCGGGGCTGACGGGGCCGCTCGGCACAGGATCGATCAAAGTTCTTGGCGCGAACGGTGAGGCGCCGTCGCTTGATGAGGTGTCGGCCGCGGTCGCGCGCGTCACGTCATGATCATGCAGGCCGATGCGCTCGCAGGAACGAGCGGATCTGGCGAACCGCGAGCGGAATCCGCTCCTTCGGCTCCTTCCACGGAAACATGCTGACCTCCGCATTCGGCGCCAGCATCGCCGCTTCCATCGCGACGGCGTAAGGGTGCTGTGGGATATCGTCCGGCAGGATCAGCACCGGCGTCGGACAGCTGCGCACGAAGTCGCGCGTCACCGTGAAAACGAAATCGTCGTCGGTGCGATACATCTTGGTCAGGAATTGATCGACCGTCTCCATGCTGATGTCAGGCCGGCGCTTCACCAGCTCCGGGCCCCATCCCTTCATGTTGCCGTCGTAGAACAGGCCGCGTTTCTCCGGACGCGAACCGCTCGGCTGCGCCAGCACGCCCGCGACGATGCGTTTGGGCGCGCGCTTGAGAAGATTCCAGATGAACGGGCCGCCGATGCAGAAACCGAGCACCATGAACCTGTCGATGCCGAGAT
>DATMJU010000416.1:0-6096 GCA_035553795.1 Vicinamibacterales bacterium | reverse complement strand
CGTGAAATGGAAGACGAAGCTCGAGACGACCGGCAACGGCTCGCCGATCGTCTGGGCCAACCGGATCTTCATTACGACGGGGTCATCCACCGGCGACAGCCGCGGCGTCGCGGCATTCGATCGCGCGACCGGAAAGAAACTCTGGGAGACCTTCGCGCCTGACACCAACAAGCAGCCCGTCAACCTGAAGAACGGCCACGCGTCGAGCACGCCGACGACCGACGGAAAACTGGTGTACGCATACCTGGGCCCGAAGGGTGTGATGGCTGTGGACTTCGCGGGCAAGATGGCGTGGCACGCGCCAGTGGGTCCGATGATGGCGCCGCACGGGCCTGGCGGATCGCCCCTGCTCTACAAGGACCGCCTCATCGTTTTCCAGGATCACCAGAAGGGCGGCTTCATCGCCGCGTTCGACGCGAAGACCGGCGCGCGTCGCTGGTGGACGAACCGCACCGAGACGACGGGCTGGAGCACGCCGATTGCGATTCGCGCCGGCGGTCGCGACGAGATCGTCGTCTCGAGCTTCCGCGCGATGTACGCGTACAACCCTGATAACGGCGAAGTGTTGTGGAAGGTGACGCATCCCAACCCGGAAGTCATTCCGACGCCTGTGGTCGGACACGGCCTCGTGCTCACGTCTGTTGGGCGCCCGGGGCCCATCCTGGCGGTCCGGCCCGGTGGCTCTGGTGACGTCACCGCTACCCACGTCGCATGGCAGGCGCCGAAGGGCGCGCCGTTTGTGCCCTCGCCGCTGCTCTACGGCGACGAGGTCTATATGCTCAACGACCAGGCGAGCATTCTGACGGCGTACGAGGCCGCGTCAGGCAAGGTGCTGTGGCAGGGGCGCCTGGGCGAAGTGGTCCAGAGCGGATTTTCCGCGTCACCGGTCATCGCCGACGGCAAGCTGTTCTTCACCAACGAAGGTGGTGAGACGTTCGTAGTGAAACCGGGCAAGACGTTCGAGTTGCTGCACGTGAACAACGTGAACGAGCCGGTGCTCGCGTCGCCGGCGATGGTCGACGGCACCTGGTACTTCCGCACGCCGTTCCACCTGATGGCGGTCGACAAGTAGGGTCTTTCATCAAGGAGCCAAGAAGACGATGAAGCGGGCAATCTATTCGCTGGTCATCACGCTCGCGTTGATGGCGGGCGTCTCCGCGCAGGACAAGCCGAACTTCGCGGGCACGTGGAAGGCGTCCGGCAGTTTCAATACGTGGACGATTGCGGTCGAGGGCAGCAAAATGACCGTCACCATGACCGTTGCGGGCAACTCGGATTCAACGGTGTATATGCTCGACGGCACGCCGTCGCCGAAGTCGATTGAGGGCCCCAATGGGACGTTCGAGAACATCTACACCAGCACGTGGGAAGGCGCCGTGCTGGTGACGACGATCACGGGGCCGGCCGTGACCTTCGTCGAGCGTCGCTCGCTCGACGCCGACGGCACGATGAAGGTGCAGACCAACCTGACGATGCTGAAAGGCAAGCCTGCCCCGCCGGCGCCGCCAGGAGCAGAGGCGCCGATGGTATTGAAGAAGGTTGGCTCATGACCGCTTAAGCTGGGCCAGGTCTCCCGCGACAAGTGCTTCCTTCTTTCGGCGCGTCCAGCCTTTCAACTGGCGCTCGCGGCGTCGCGCCTCCAAGTGGGTTGAATGCGCTTCGAGGTAGACCAATTCGACTGGGCGGCGGGACGCGGTGCAGGCGCATGCCCGTCCCTCCCGGTGTCGGCCGACGCGGCTCTCAACGTCGTCAGTTTCACCGATGTAGAGCGAGGCATCGGCACATCGAAGAATGTAGACGAAGTGCATCCAACGACGATGCCATCGTCGATTGCGGCGGTCCAGTTTGCCGTGTGTGGGCCGAAGGCCATGAGCGAGGCCCTTCGACTCGTAAACCGGACTAGCCTTCGGCTAGCCGCTTTACTCGCTCAGGGCACCATTCTCCTCGTCCGCTCACGCGGCCGAGTCGAATGGTGGAGGCGGCGGGAGTTGAACCCGCGTCCGAGAACACGTCGTCGCAGATCACTACGTGCGTGTCTCCGTTCTCGTGTCGCAGCCGGTTAGAAACGGAGCCAAGTGCCCCGGCCGCCATCCCCGATTTGTCTCATGACCACGCCTCAGGGCGGAACGTGGCCACCAGCCTACTTAATGACGATCAATCCAGGGCCGTAGGCGCTCCCCAGTTGATCGCTCACTGGTTTTTAAGCAGCGAGAGCGTAGTCTGCGTTCGCAGTTACGTTGTTTTTCCGCGGGATTAACGAGGTGCACGGGCCTCGGCACGCGTTCCACGATCCCGCACCCCCGTCGAAGCCAAATCGCCCCCGTGAGGTTTACCCACCGTAGCGGCGCCGCCGCGGAGGTGGGTAGATCGCGTACTGACTATCCCAGTGTATGGGACTACCTTCTTGGATGTCACGAAATCCGTGAGGATTCAGGCCTGGCAACGCAGCCCTTCCTCGGTCTCACGACCACCATCCTCACGGAAGTCCTCCAGGGATTTCGTGACGTGCTCGAAAAGCACCTGGGCCTCCAGGTCGTTCAGGCATGAACGCCTACTCCACCGTGATCGGCGCGAAGCAATCCGCTTCTGCCGCTCGTAGCGGCAGCCACCGCGAGAACTCGCTGTCCAGCGCGGCGGCAATCACGACAGGTGACATCGCTGAGGGATCGAACAGCGCGGAGCTGCTCGTCGCCTGGATGCGCTGCGCCAGTTGCTCGCGGAACTGGGCGAACTGAGGCAGATCGAACACCAGGAAGTAGGCGCCGCGCAGCACGCCGACCGCGCTGTCACGCCGCCGCGCCATGCACCGCGGCTGGATTGACGCTGTTTCGAGACCCGCGGCCTTCGCGAGTTCGAGGATCGCGGCGGGCGTGATCGCTCCCTGCATCGCGTCGAACTCACTGCGCAACACCAAGGGCATCGCGGGACCGGGATAGTGGAGCGTCTCCCCCATCCTCGAGAACAGCTGCCGGGACAGCGGCGGCAGGAGCTCCGGCCTGGGTGTGAGCGTGAGCAGCGCCCCGAACTGGTCTTCCGCCGGCGAAAGCGCGAGCGTCCAGCCGGAAAGGTGCGCGCGGGGAATGGCAAACGGCTCTGCGCCAGTGCTGCGGGCCGAGCGCACGAACAAGAAGCCCAGGACGCCAATCGCCACAAGGGCAAGCGTCAATTTGAGGAGTATCTTCATCGACAGGCCGTGTCGATCTTAGCACCGGCAGGAGCGCTCACCCCGCGAGGCGCTGATGCAGATAGGTCTCAATCGCCGGCTGATCGCAGTGCTTCGCCCAGTCGAGCGGCGTGCCGTCGTAGATGGTGTCGCGCAGGTCCAGCCGCGCGCCGTGGTCGAGTAACGCCTTGACGACGGGCAGATGGCCGGCGGCGACGGCCTGGTGCAGTGGCACCGAGTGAGCATGAGTGCCGGGCGGGTTGTATCGATTGGGATCCTCGCCGGCTGCTATCAGCAGAACGACGATCGACGCATGCCCGCACTGTGCCGCCAGCGCCAGCGCGCGATGACGGTCGAGCGGCGTCGCGGCCGGCAACATCCTCCGCACCGCGTCCTCGTGGCCCAGCCCCGCAGCGGCCGCCACCGTATCGACAGGCGCGCCTCGATCGACGAGCGCCTGCGCCGCGTCTCGAAAGCCGAACACCAGCGCGGTCTCGATCGGCGACGTCCAATGGCCTTCACCGGTTGGCGTGATGGACGCTCCCCCATCAATCAGCGCATGCACCAACGGCACCTGCACACCTGCCGTGGCCGGCGGCGTGCTCGACACCAGCAGTGCGAGCGTCGTGCAGCGCGATCCGTAGCAGTCGCACAGCGCATCCGGATCCGCGCCGGCATCAAGCAAGACCCTGGCGACGTCTACCGCATTCTTTGGTGAACGCTGCCGCTCGTCTTCGACACCATTGGCGGCGAGGTAATGCAGCAGCGTTGCCCTGTGAACGGGAGGATCGCCGCCGGTCACGCGCGTTGATCGCGCGACAGCAAGCGACGGATCCTCGGCGAGCAGCTGACGAAGCAGATCGAGATCGCCGTCAACTACGGCATCGACGGCGCGCTCGAATCGATCGGATGCAGGTGCCGACGACACGGCCGTGAACCTTTCAGCGCGATACGAACTGGGCGACGCAGTCGTCCGCGAGCAGCAGGTCGTCACGCATCACGCGGATCTCCAGGTTGCCGGCCGGCAGCGGCGCCTTCAGGCTGAGCGCGATGCGATACAGCCCTTTCGACAACTGCTGATCGAGGCTGACCGGCCACAACCGCTGCGGAATGCCCCCAGCGGCGCCGAGGCCAAACGAGATCGCGCCCGTCAGCTTCTCCGCTGACACCAGCGTTGAGATGGTGATCGGCTGGTTGCGATTGAACGCCCGCAATCCCGCCCGGGGACCAGGCTGCTCGAACACGAAACCGCCGCATTCAGGATCCTTCGACTTGCCGTCCGGCACGCGAATCGTCGCGAAGGCCAGGCCGTCCACATCAGGGTCGAGCGCGCGCGCCGCAAAGCGCACGTGATACGGCCTGGACTCGACAGGCAGGCCAATGTCGCCGACGACTCGCCCGTCCACCGCGCGGCCCTTGCCTGCCGCGCGCGCCACCACCTTGCCCGAGGTATCCAGCGCGATCGCCGAGTATTCCACGACGGTGTCGTCGCGCAGATCGCGGCCGATCTCGAACGGCAGGAGCAGGCCGCGCTTGTTCTTGTCGATCGCCACGGCCGCCGGCGCGAGTGCGATCGGCAGATCGCGCACGGGCAATGGCGATTCGAGGAGGCTGGTCGTGGTCGGCTGGTTGTCCGCCGCGGGCACGTAGACCTTGCGGTGAATCAACGACACGCCGGGGGCCTTCGTCCTGACGGTGATCTTTCGCGCGCGTGTCCGGTCGTCCTTTGACGCCGGCTCGTAACCCAGCAGGTAATAGGCGCGATTCTCCGCGGCAACCTTCACCAGCGCCTGGTCGATGTTGTTGTTGAGCACCGGACGGCCGCCGGTCGCGGTCGCCAGGTCACGGAGCACGCCGGTCTCCATCGGCTCGATATCGCGAGCCAGCTCAGCGCCGGCATTCTGCATCCCGCGCGGATCAATGGTGTAAATGGCGACGTTGGCCGCCCGCGCCACGTCAATCAAGCGCGAGAACACCATGTCGTCTCGTCCAAACGGACGGCCGTATTCGATCGATTCCAGGATGCCCGGCGGCAGTTCGCCGCCACGGCTGAACCACAGGATCGCCTTGCGGCGCGCGGGGATCTGCTTGAGGCGATCGACGACGCCCAGCAGCACGCGGAAACTGTTACGTCCGTTCTCACCGGTGCCAAACGTCTCGACGGTCGGCTCGGTTTCCAGGAGCGCCTCAGTGCCGGCCGTCGGTGCAGTGATACCGAGCGTGCGCTCGCGGCGTCCTGATGATTGTGCAATGCCAGCCAGCGCCGCCTGCCGATCCGTCGTCAACACGAACGCCGAGTTCGCGCCCGAGCGAACGAACGCGACGTGATCGTGCGGCTGCAGCGTGTCCTTGAAGAATCGCTCGGCGGTTCGCCGCACCTGGCCGATGTCTTCAGGCTGCAAGCCGATTTCGTCCACGACGACCGCAAAGATGCCGCCCGGATCGACATCGTTCGTCACGATGCCTGGCGGCAACGTCGCCTCGAGCGGCGCCACCGACGTGTCGACGAACCTCACCGTGCGGATTGGCTGGCTCTTGCCATCCTCGAGCAGCTCGAAGTCTTCCGCTTTGAGGTTGTGCACCGGTTGACCGCTGCGATCGGTGGCGACCACGTCGATCGTGACCAGTTCAACGCCGGACCTGAAGGTGGGTTGCTGCTCCACTCCGCTGAGGACGGGCACGGCAAGGCAGCTGAGTGCGAGCACGAGCGCAATTGGCCTCATATACTTCTGATGCTATATGAAAACCGTCGCCGACCTGCGGCGCTTCGCCGTCAGCCGCAGCCTGTTTCCCGCCACGACGCTGGCCAATGCCATTGAACGCATGGGATTCGTGCAGGCCGACCCGATTCGCGCCCCTGCCCGCGCCCAGGATCTGACGCTTCGCCCGCGGGTGACAAAATACCGCGCCGGCGACCTCGATCGGTATTACGG
>DATMJU010000415.1:0-4653 GCA_035553795.1 Vicinamibacterales bacterium | reverse complement strand
ATCACTTCGGCCTGGCTGAATCCCCAGTCTGTCACCAGCCGGCGATGGATCTCGGCCGCCTTGAGATGCTCTTCGCGCGACGGCGAGGGGATGCGGACGAGTTCCAGGAAGTTGTTCCAGCGCGCCTTGGCCGCCGCATCGGTGCTCTGGTCCTTGAGCAGCGCGGCGATCTGCGGATCGTTGGCGATCTTCTCCGCCGCGGAGACCACGGTCGCCGGAATCTTCGCCGGGATCCCGGCTGGTGGCTTCTCCTGACCGTCGAGAGTGACGACAGTCAACACAACAATCGCGGCCGCCCTGGAAAACGCACTTCGCTGGTCAGGTCTCTTCATCTGGTCTCCACGTCCCTGACGAAAAGACTAATCCAACTACTCGAGCAGTTGCCGCAAAATCCTCGCGAGGGCCCGCTGATCGGCCGGTGAGAGTCTTCCCAGGGTGGGAGGGGAGGAGGTCATGCGCTCGAGCAGGGCCGTTCGCATCCGCGCGCCAAGCGGCGTCAGGCTGAGGACCTTCACGCGCCGATCCTCCGGCGACGGGCTGCGTTGCAGGAGGCCGCGGGACTCGAGGCGATCGACCAGGCCGGTCACGTTCGAGGCGTCGCACGAGAGGGCGCTGGCCAGCTCGCCCATCGGCATCGGCCGCTCGGGATCGATCGAGGTCAGCAGGTGACACTGCGCCGGTGACAGCTCCAGCTCGGCCGCAAGCGCCGGCAGGTTCGAGCGCTGCGTCAGCGAGAACCGCACCAGCAGCTGCCACGCCTCGCACGTCGGACCCTTGGCTTTGGCGCACATCCGACGCCATTATAGTTCACCATCTCAATAGTTGACATCATCAAGTAATAGGCGTAACGTCGAAACATGACTTCCTATCGACTCATTCCGCTGGACGACGCAGTGATCTTCCCCGGCATGCCGGTGACCCTTTCGATCGACCCCGGCGCCGACGCGCGGATCTTCCTGGTGCCGAAGCGCGGCGACGCCTTCGCCAAGGTCGGCGTGGTGGCCGAGGTGACCGAGCGCGTCAAGCTGGCCGGCCGCGGTTTCGCGGTGTCGTTGATGGGCCTGCACCGGGCATTGCCCGGCGCCGCGTCCACCGATCGCGACGGCCACCTGCGCGTCGAAGTAGAGGAGCGCCCCGACATTGCGCCGCCGGCCTCGCTCACCGGCGAACTCGAGCGCGAATACCGCGCCGTCGTCGAAGAGCTGCTGCAACTGCGTGGAGATGATGGCCGCATCAGCGCGTTCCTGCGGTCGATCACCGGCGCCAGCGCGCTTGCGGATACCGCCGGCTACTCGCCGGACATCAGCGTTGACCAGAAGATCGATCTCCTCGAGACCCTCGACGTCGTCGAGAGGCTGAAGCTTGCCGTGCGCCTGCAGAAAGAGCGGCTCACCGAGCTGCAACTCCGCAAGCGCATTCGTGAAGACGTGGATTCGGGCGCGCAGAAGCAGCAGCGTGAGTATTTCCTGAATCGCCAGATGGACGCGATCCGCAAGGAACTCGGGCAGAACGAAGCGTCGGTGGCCGAGGAGTATCGCAAGAAGATCGCCGCCGCCGGGATGCCGGAGAAGGTGCAGCAGCAGGCGGAGCGCGAGCTGTCCCGCTTCGAGCGGATGGGCGACTCGAACGCCGAGTCCTCGATGATCCGCACATATCTCGACTGGCTGCTGGCCGTGCCGTGGTCGAAGCGGTCGGAAGAGCGTCTCGATCCCGTGCACGCGCGCCAGGTGCTGGATGCCGATCACGCCGGGCTCGATGATGTGAAGTCGCGCATCACCGAATACCTTGCGGTGCGCAAGCTGCGTGCTGACCGGGGACTCGCTGATGACAAGCGGTCGGGCGCGATCCTGACGCTCGTCGGACCTCCGGGAACAGGCAAGACGTCGATCGGCGAATCGATCGCGCGTGCCACCGGCCGTCAGTTCGTGCGCATGTCGCTCGGCGGCGTCCGGGACGAAGCCGAGATCCGCGGGCATCGCCGCACCTACATTGGTGCGCTGCCCGGACGGTTGGTTCGCGCGCTGCGCGATGCCGGCACGATGAATCCGGTCATCATGCTCGACGAGGTGGACAAGCTCGGTTCCGATTGGCGCGGTGATCCATCGTCGGCGCTGCTCGAAGTACTCGATCCCGCGCAGAACCATGCGTTCGGCGATCACTATCTGGATATCGAACTCGACCTCTCGCACGTGCTGTTCATCGCCACCGCGAACGTCGCGGACCGGATTCCCGGACCGCTGCTGGACCGTATGGAGGTGATTCCGTTCGACGGCTACACGGTCGACGAGAAGGTCGCGATCGGCCGCGACTACCTGTGGCCGCGGCAGGTTGAACGTAACGGCCTGGTGGCAGATGACGTGTCGATCACCGATGACGTGCTGCGCACGGTGGTCCAGGACTACACGCGCGAGGCCGGCGTGCGTAATCTCGAACGAGAGATCGGCACGTTGCTGCGGAAGACTGCGGCATCGGTGGCCGCCGGCACCGCCGCGAAGCCGGTCGTGATCGACGAGCCGTTCGTGCGGCAGGCACTGGGACGCGCGAAGGTGTTCCACGAGGTCGCTGCGCGCACGGCGACCCCGGGTGTGGCCACGGGTCTGGCCGTGACTGGTGTGGGGGGCGACGTGCTCTTCGTTGAAGCGGCCTCCATGGCCGGAACGGCGGGGCTCGTGCTCACGGGGCAGCTCGGTGACGTGATGAAAGAGTCGGCGCGCATCGCGCTGACGTTCGTCCGCGGCAACGCGGCCCGGCTCGGAATCAAGGACGAGAAGTTCTTCGGGCAGGAGTTCCACCTCCATGTGCCGGCCGGCGCGGTGCCAAAGGATGGTCCGAGCGCGGGCGTGACGATGGTGACGGCGCTGGCATCGTTGCTCAGCGGCCGCAACGTGAAGAACACGGTCGGCATGACCGGCGAAGTCACGCTCCAGGGGCTCGTGTTGCCGATCGGCGGGTTGAAGCAGAAGGTGCTCGCCGCGCATGCGGCGGGGCTGACGGAAGTGATCCTGCCGGCACGTAACGCGCCCGACCTCGAAGAGGTGCCGGCCGACGTGCGCGAGCACATGACCTTCCACCCGGTGAGCACCGTTCACGAGGTCCTGGCACTGGCGCTCGAACCCGAGGCGGTGGCGAAGGCAGAGGCCGCGTAAGCGTGGACGAGCGGATTCGTTCGCACGCACTAACCTTGTGGCGGTATCACCATCTCGACCACGAGTTGGTGCGTGCGGATGCGATCCTCGTGCTGTGCAGTCACGACTTCGCCGTTGCGGAGCGTGGCGCGCAGTTGTGGCTGGATGGGTGGGCGCCGCTGTTGATCTACTCCGGCGGCCTCGGCGCGGTGACCAGGCAGTTGTGGCAGGAGCCGGAGGCGGATCAGTTCGCCGCGGTCGCGGTGAAGATGGGCGTGCCGCCCGATCGGATCCTGATCGAGAACCAGTCAACCAACACCGGGGAGAACGTCGAGTTCACCAGGCGGTTACTGGCTGACCGCGGGCTCGACCCGCAAACCTTCATCGTGGTGCAGAAGCCATACATGGAGCGTCGCGCCTATGCGACCTTCAAGCGCCGGTGGCCAGAGAAGGACATCCTCGTCACGTCGCCGCAAGTCTCATTCGATGAGTACCTTGCGCACTACAACACCGCATCGCTGTCGGCTGACGCCATGATCGGCATCATGGTTGGCGACCTGCAGCGAATCCGCCTCTATGCCGAACGCGGGTTCCAGATACCCCAGGAGATTCCCGCCGATGTCTGGAATGCGTTCGAGGCCCTGGTGGCCGCCGGGTATGACACCCACCTTGTGAAAGAGTAGGACGTGCGGGCTAGTGCGCCGTCCAGCATTTGTAATACCGCATCGCCATGACAACTCCGCAGATGCCCAGAATCACGTTGGTCGCCATGTTGATGTAGTCGCCAACGATGGTGAAGTTGGATTGCAAGGTCACGCCCGCATACGCGAGCGCGACGGTCCAGATCGCGGTGCCCAGCGCGGAGTACAGAAGGAAGGGCAGCGCAGGCATTTTCGCGAACCCGGCCGGCAGCGATATCAGCGTGCGCACGCCGGGCACCAGGCGGCCGAAGAAGACCGCCGCGTTGCCATGGCGGCTGAACCACTGTTTCGCCTTGTCCACGTCCCGGCCGCTCAGCGTCAGCCACTTGCCGTGACGATCCACCCACGCGCGCAGTCGCTGTTCGCCAACTCGCCTGCCAACCCAGTACCACAGAGAGGCGCCGGCGAGCGACCCGATCGAGGCGGTGACGATCACGGGCACGAGCTGCAGCTGGCCCTCCGCGGCCACGTAGCCGGCGAGCGGAATGACCAGCTCAGATGGTATGGGCGGAAAGACGTTCTCGAGGAAGGTGAGTCCAGCCACGCCAACGTAACCCAGCCGCGCGATGATTCCAGTGATCCATTCGAACATTCCGCTTCAGCCACCCATCTCGTTCCGAGTGTATGAAGCAAGAGATGAACCAGAGATAAATGGTCAGAGCGTGAGGGCTAGTAGCCGCGGCTTGCGCCTCCGCCGCCGGATCTGCCGCCGCCGAAACTTCCCCCGCCTGATCGGCCAGACGACGAAGAGCTGGACTGCGAGATGCGGGGCAGCGTCTTGGTGTACTCGCGAGTAAAGCTGCAGAACGCGCACTTCTCGACCACGC
>DATMJU010000414.1:0-2739 GCA_035553795.1 Vicinamibacterales bacterium | reverse complement strand
GCGGGCGCCGCGGATAGTCCGGGGCGCTGGCTCGAGCAGCGCCAGGTCATCGGCGTCCTTGTCCGTGTAGGTGAGGCGCGGGAAGGGCCGGCCGAGCTGATTCGCCTGGCCGGCCGTCTCCCAAACCGGCCTGACGATGTGGACCATCTTCCAGTGCGCCACCCACTTCCCGCTCGCGCCCTCTCGCTGCTCACGCTCGGCGCCCGCGATCGCTCGCTTCATTCCCGCCGCGACGCCGGCTTCGGATCCAACTGGAATGTTTGGCTCCATGCCGCCCTGCCAGAGCGCGAAGCGGCCGTTCCGATCCGGTGTGTTCACCGCGCGCCGGACACGATCTTCATACGTGCGCATGTAGCCATAGGTCATCGTGATCGCGTCGATGTTCGGATTCACGAACGAACGATCCCAGGCGAGCGCGTCCGACACGCTGTTGATGTAGTCCCAGCGTCCCGTATTGAAGCCCACGAAGTGCACACCGAGCGCAGCGCGAATCTCCATCAACTGGAAGCACGCTTCAACCTGCTCCACCAGCACGTAGGTCTTCACTGTGCCGACCGCAAGGCCGAGATGCTCCTCGAGCGCCGACAGGATGTCGTTCCACAGCGCCGCTTCCTCCGCGGTCTGGATCTTGGGAAGGTAGAGCACGACCGATGCGCCGCTCTCGATCAGCCGGCGATGGTTGTTGACGATGTACAGGGTGGCATCGACGATCGACGCCGAGAAGCCGGTGCCGTCGCTGTTACGAACGTGGCGATCGTCGAGATGCAAACCACGGGCGCGATAGATCCTGGTCGTGAACGATAACTGCTGACGCCAGTCGCTGATGATTGCGCGGCCGAGAAATCCCTCGGCCCAGTGGTTCATTTCCGCCGCGACCTTTTCGGCGACGCCAAGGAACACGGCATCCTGGTGGATTGCCAACTTCAGGTTTCGCTGGTTATCCAGCGACATCGTCGACACCTGGCCGAGCGCGTCTTCGCCGTCGAACATCCAGCCATCGGCGCCGCTGAGCAGCGCGTATGCGACATTGCGCAATCCCACTTCAACCGTGGCACCTGGGCGCGCGGCAGGCCCGGTCCCCTGGATCCACTGGCGCTGCAGGTCTCGCGGGATGTCGCTGCCGGCAAACTTGCCTTCGCGCGCGTCGCTCACGGAGATCGATGTCCGCCCAATCGTCGCGCCAGGATCGAGGAACGTGATCCGCTGCTTTGCGGCGAAGCGGTCGGCGCGGCGCTGGATGCGCGCATCCATGATCGCCTTGCGGGCGAGGTCGAACCGTTCGAGTGCTTCGAGGGCGCCAACGGCGTCGGCCGTGAGCACATCGGGGTAGTCGGTCTTGACCGTCTTTCTGAATTCAAGCGCCATGCATCACCTGTTAGGAACGATCCACAACAGTAGTTCAGATTCGTCCACCTTCAGCGTCCGGTTGGGGACCCATCCGGGCATCGCAAACTGGTGCGAGACGATGCGCGTGCCCGGGGGCAGCGCTCTCAGCTTCGGTTCCAACCGTCTCATGATCGTTGTCGACAGGTAGGCCGTGATTACCGTGGCCTTGCTCAGGTCGGCCTCGAACAGATCCCCGGCGATGAACGCGACCCGATCGGTGACCTCTCCTTCGCGGGCAATACTTTGCGCCACGGCGACCAGCTTCGGATCGATCTCGATGCCGACGGCGCGGGCGCCGTACTTCTGCGCGGCAATGATCGGAATACGTCCGTCGCCCGATCCAAGGTCATAGACAACGTCACTGGCGTTGACGCCGGCGAGTTGCAGCATGGCGTCCGCCACGTTGTGGCGCGTTGGCGTGAAGTGAACGTCCGGCGTGCGGGCGGGTTGCTGCACGAGGAAAAACGCCAGCAATCCGGCCAGGAGCATCTGGCAAGGCTATCCGATTTTGTGGGCCGTCCGCGCCTTCTGCGGCATACTGCGCCGATGATGCGCATCCTTTCTGCTTTGGCCGCCTCCGTCGCTCTCTTGTCGGCCATCACCTACGCACAGGCGATTGGCCCGAAGGAAAAGGCCCAGCCCGTCGCGGGCGATGCAGGCATGTCGTACCGCGAGGTCATGAACAAGGATCAGTTTCGCGTGTTGCAGGACTGGGCCGAGCCCGGCGCCGTTCGACGCATGCACAACCACCCGGGCACGACCTACCACGTGTTCACGCTGATGACCGGCCAGCTGTCACTGACCGTCGAGGGTCAGGCGCCGATCGACGTGAAGGCGGGTGACGTGCTCGAATTCGCCCCGGGCGTGATGCACGGCTTCAAAAACACCGGCACGGTGACGGCGACGATCGTGGAGGTGTTTGGAAAGCCGGCGAAATAGTTATTGCTGCTGCGTCGGCGGCCCGATGAAATCGATCAGGTTGCCGCGGATGCCGGTGCGCTGCCACACCTTCTCGTAGACCGGCTCAAAGGTCGAGCGGCGGATGACACGCATCGCAATGTCATTGGCCAGGCGCTCGGTCTGCACGTAGGGTTCGTGCGTGTAGATCCAGACGTGCCCGAGTTCGTGAGCGATGGCGGCCTCCGCCTCTGCGGGACTCAACTCGTTGATGAAGCCGCGATCAATCGAGATGACGAACGGACCAGTACGGCCCGCGAGGGTCTCCACAGACATCACCAGCGGATTGTGATCCACGAGCTCCACGTGCACACGCTGGGTAATCTGCAGCCGTGCGCGGAGATCGTCGGTCATTTCCTGGAGCGCGGCTACTTCAGTGTGGCTGCTGCCTCGGCT
>DATMJU010000413.1:0-4123 GCA_035553795.1 Vicinamibacterales bacterium | reverse complement strand
CAATTGCCATTCGGCGTCGACCGAGTTGGGATCGACCTCGTAGCGCGCGTAGAGATTTTCGATGTAGGCGGCGTTGCCGCCATAGAGAAATGACGTGAGAGCGAACTGGGCGTTCGCATCCTGGCGAGACATGGGCAAATCCTTCTTAGGGCACTGACCCCGTGCCGAAGACGCTGCGGCAAGTGAACCCGCGCCCCCGACGAGCGTTATATGGCTCAGATTTATGACCGCCGAAAGGCTACAAAAGCCTGAACACGCCTGAATTCATCCAAGGACTGAATCGCGATTTCAGAACCTTGATCTCAGCGGCTGCAAATCCGGGCCGACGGCGTTGATACGCCGATTCCGGTCAAACCCATTGCCGCATTTTTGGTCGCCACCCTGAGGGTCGCGCCTCAGGGTTGTCCTGCCGCTGATCGATAAGCAAAAAACGCGAGCGCGCGTCAGCCCTTGAGGACTTCTACCAAGGTCTTGCCGAGGCGGGCGGGCGACGGCGACACCTTGATGCCGGCGGATTCCATCGCCGCGATCTTGGACTCCGCGTCGCCCTTGCCGCCCGCGATGATCGCTCCGGCGTGGCCCATGCGGCGTCCCGGGGGCGCCGTGCGGCCGGCGATGAAGCCGACCATCGGCTTCTTGCGGCCCTTCCTGGCCTCGTCCTTGAGGAACTGCGCCGCGTCTTCCTCCGACTGACCGCCGATCTCGCCGATCATGATGATCGACTCGGTCTTGGGGTCCGCGAGGAACATTTCGAGGCCGTCGATGAAGTCCATGCCCTTCACAGGGTCGCCGCCGATGCCGAGCGCGGTCGTCTGACCGAGACCTTCGCGCGTCGTCTGGAACACGGCTTCATAGGTCAGCGTGCCGGAGCGCGACACGATGCCGACGTTGCCGGGCTTGAAGATCGAAGCCGGCATGATGCCGATCTTGCATTCGCCCGCGGTCATCACGCCCGGGCAGTTCGGCCCGATCAGCTTCGACTTCGATCCGCACAGCGAACGCTTGATCTTGACCATGTCCGCGACCGGGATGCCCTCGGTGATGCAGACGATCAGCGAAATCTGCGCCTCGATCGCTTCGGCAATGGCGTCGGCCGCGCCCGGCGGCGGGACGTAGATCACGCTCGCATCGGCGCCAGTCTTGTCCTTGGCCTCCTGCACGGTGTCGAACACCGGAAGGCCGAGATGGGTCGAGCCGCCTTTGCCTGGCGAGGTGCCGCCGACCATCTTCGTTCCGTAGGCGATCGCCTGCTCGGAATGGAAGGTGCCGTTCTTGCCCGTAAAACCCTGGCAGATGACCTTGGTGTTTTTTCCGACGAGGATCGACATCACGCACCCTTCTTGACTGCGGCGACAATCTTCTGCGCCGCGTCGTCGAGATCGTCGCCCGACGTCACGTTCAACCCGGATTCCTTGATGATCTTCTTGCCCAACTCGACGTTGGTGCCTTCGAGGCGAACGACGAGCGGCACCTTGAGGCCGACCTCCTTCACCGCAGCGACCACGCCCTCGGCGATCACGTCGCACTTCATGATGCCGCCGAAGATGTTGACCAGGATGCCCTTCACCTTCGGATCGGAGGTGATGATCTTGAACGCCGACGCGACCTTTTCCTTGGTGGCGCTGCCGCCGACGTCGAGGAAGTTCGCAGGCTCCATGCCGTAGAGCTTGATGATGTCCATCGTCGCCATCGCGAGGCCGGCGCCGTTGACCATGCAGCCGATCGTGCCGTCGAGGCGGATGTAGTTGAGCGAATACTTCGACGCTTCGACTTCGAGCGGATCCTCTTCGCTGGTGTCGCGCAGTTCGCGGATGTCCGCGTGGCGATAGAGCGCGTTGTCGTCGAAGTTCATCTTCGCGTCGAGCGCGAGCAAGTCGCCGCTCTTCGTGACGATCAGCGGGTTGATCTCGAGGATCGACGCGTCGGTGGCGATGAACGCGTTGTAGAGGGCGAGCATCATCTTGACGCCCTTCTTCAGCGAGTCCCCGGTGAGGCCGAGCGCGAAGGCAAGCTTCTGCGCTTCGAAGGCCTGCAGGCCGGTCGCGGGATTGATGAAGACCTTGAAGAGCTTTTCCGGATGCTCCTCGGCCACCTTCTCGATCTCGACGCCACCCTCTTTGCTGACCATCAGGACGATGCGCTTGGAGGAACGGTCGAGGACGAGGCCCAGGTAGAGTTCCTGGTCGATGGCGAGGCCTTCTTCAACAAGAAGACGCGACACCTTCTGACCATCCGGGCCGGTCTGGTAGGTCACGAGCGTCTTGCCGAGCAGCTCGCGCGCAATGGTTTCGGCTTCCTGGGAAGACTTGGCCAGCTTGACGCCGCCCGCCTTGCCGCGGCCGCCCGCGTGAATCTGCGCCTTGACGACCGAAATGGGGCCGCCGAGCCGCTTTGCGATGTCATGTACTTCTTCGGGCGTGAATGCCACTTCACCGCGGGGGACCGGGACGCCGTATTTAGAAAGGACTGCCTTGGCTTGGTATTCGTGAATTTTCACAAGAGGCTTAGTTTATTACAGCTGAGAGATGCCAGGGCCACACATGGCGCAGAGCTGAGGCTTCAACAAGTTGTCATCAAGTCAACTAGGCGGCGCCGCGCCAGCCGTGCAGCGCTTTGGCAACTGCGAGGGGTTCCTTCTCGGCAACCCTGAGCAATGCCAGTGCCGGCCCTTCCGGCACCCGCCTGCCCTGCTCCCAGTTCCGGAGCGTTGCCACGCTGACCCCAATCATCAGCGAAAAATCGCCCTGCGAAGCTCCGAGCTTCTTCCGAATCGCCTTGATGTCGGCGGGCTTAAACGTCGTAATGCGAGCTGGTTTGCTCTCGCCGCGCCGGATGCGGCCCGCCTGCTTCACGCTGGCTACTAGCTCCTCAAAGGCTTCGGCTTTCACTTGAACTCCTCACGAATCAATTGAGCGAGGACCTTTGCCTGTTTCGGCGTCAGGTCTCCTTGGTCACTCTTCGAGTACGCGTAAAGCATGTAAAGCGTCTCTTCCCCTCTCGCCCAGTAATACACAACGCGGATCCCGCCACGCTTGCCTGCCCCTGCCCTGACCCAACGGGCCTTTCGAGCACCGCCTGCCGCTGGTATGGTCGCGCCGGCTTCCGGCCGGCGCATCAATTGAGATTGGAGCAGTCTGTAAGACTCATCGTCGAGCAGCGCCGTAATCGCCTTCGTAAAGACTGGCGTTTCAACAAAGCGCATGCGGAATTATACGCCATTGGCGCATGCCTGGCGCGGACTGTTCGGGATGCCGTCGTGACAGCCTCGGACCCGCGAGGTAAACGCCGCTAGTTCGCCGAATCACTGGCTGCGCCACCACATGGCGGCACGCTCCTGCGTCCAGTCGCTCGCGCCGGGGATCGCGGCCAGGCGCCGGGCCAGCTCTCGCGCGGTTTGCGGGCGGTCAGCGGGCTCCTTCGCGAGGCACGCCATGATCAGGTCATCGAGCTCGGCCGGGATCGGGTGAGGCGAACGCTCGGATGGACGCACCGGTGTTGCCGTGGCGTGCTGGACCAGGATGCTGATGGTGTCGTCGCCGGAGAACACGTGTTGCCCGGTCAGCAGGAAATATGCGAGGCAACCGGTTGAATAGATGTCGGCGCGGCCGTCGACGTCACTGCCGCGCGCCTGTTCCGGCGACATCACCGCCGGTGTGCCGCGAATGTGGCCGCCATCGACCTCCAGCAGGCCCGTGTCCGCGACGCCGCGAATCGCGTGCACGACGCCGAAGTCCAGCACCTTCACGAAGTCGAATTCCTCGCCGTAGAGGCACAGGAAGACATTCGCAGGCTTGATGTCGCGATGCACCAGGCCGGCAGACTGCGCTTCCGACAGCGAGTGACAGAGCTGCCGCAATACGTGGATGGCGCGTTCGTGCGGCAACGGTCCGTAGCGCTTGACGATCCAGTCCGCGTCGTGGCCCTCGAGCAATTCCATCGCGTAGTAGAACGCCCCGAAATCCGACACGCCGTAGTCAAACAGGTGCACGGTATGCGGCGAACGGAGCGTGGCAATGGCCTTGGCCTCGCGCTCGAACATCTCGCGCGCCTCGTCCGACGCGGTGCCGGGACCGCCGGCAAGCGACGGGCGGATCATCTTGATCGCCGACGGTCTCGCCAGCAT
>DATMJU010000412.1:0-4473 GCA_035553795.1 Vicinamibacterales bacterium | reverse complement strand
CAGCGCGTTCGGCGACTTCGAGAAGTTCAAGACCGCCGTCAACCAGGCGGGCACGACGCGCTTCGGCAGCGGCTGGGCGTGGGTGATCGACAACGGCGGCAGGCTCGAAGTGATGAGCACGCCGAACCAGGACAACCCGTTGATGGAAGGGAAGAAGGCGATCCTCGGCATCGACGTGTGGGAACACGCCTACTACCTGAAGTACCAGAACCGTCGTCCCGACTACCTTGGCGCCTGGTGGAACGTCGTCAACTGGAACGAAGTCAACCGCCTGCTGAAGGGCTAACGCTCTTCTTCGTGCTCGTGCTTTCGGTGTCGGCAGCCGCGCAGGTTGCCGAGCCGAAAGTCACCGGCACCGTCTCCAACGTCACGCGCGTCGAATCGTGGTCGTACTTCCGGCCGGCGATCGATCCCCTCGCGCTGACGAACGAGCCGATTGGCGATCCCGATTACACATTCATCGGTGACCGCGCCGAGCTTGGCGTGCGCGTTGGCGGCCGTCGTGTCGACTTGAGCGGCGCCTTCAATTACGTTCGCCTCGAGAACCTGCCCACGAAAGCGATCGGCCCCGGCGGATTCGGCAGCGGCGCGTTCTACTTCGCGGCCACCGGCGTCCGCTACAGCTACCAGCTCTATCTCGGCGAGCTGACCGCCCGGTTCAAGTCCGCCGATCAGCAGGCGTCGGTGACGATTGGACGCATGCCGTTCTCGTCCGGCGGTGAATTCAATACCGGCAGCTTCTCGTTGCAGCAGTTGCGGGCCGACCGCCTGCATTCGCGCCTGATTGGAAATTTCGAGTGGTCGTACTACCAGCGGCGCTTTGACGGCGTTCGTGTGGACGTCGCCCGGCCGCGGTGGCACTTCAACCTGTCGGCGTTCGTGCCGACGCAGGGCGGATACGAGGAATCGACGAACTTGTCGATGCCGAACGTGCAGGTCGGCGCCTCGTCGATCACCCTCAAGAGCAGCAACGTCGACTGGCAGGGCTTTGCCTACGTCTACCGCGATCGCCGCGGCCAGGCGGCCGTGGTCGACAACACGTTCTCACCCGACCGGCCGGTCGAAATCACGATCGCGACCGTCGGCGGATCGTACGCGCGCGTCTTGCCGAGGAGCAGCGGCGAGTACGACCTGGTCGGATGGATTGCGGCGCAGACCGGTGATTGGTACGGGCGCTCGCATCGCGCCGGCAGCCTCGCGATTGAAGCTGGACACCGCTGGAGGCATGCCAGGTTTGCGCCGTGGCTGCGCGCCGGCTATCTCTGGGCCTCAGGCGATCGCGACCCGGACGACTCGCGGCACGGCACGTTTTTCCAGATGCTGCCGTCGTCCAGGAAGTACGCCCTCTCGTCCGTTTATGCGCAGATGAACGTGCGCGACGCCTTTGCCCAACTGCGGATTGAACCCCGCTGGTTCCGCGCGCGTATCGAAGTACATGCACTCCACCTCGCCAGCGGCGCTGACCTCTGGTATCAAGGCAGCGGGGCCACGGCCAGCAGCGGCCGTTACTTCGGGTTCTCCGGTCGTGCGGCCGGCGGCCACACCACGCTCGGGTCCCTGGTCGAAGGGACAATAGACGTCCCGATCCGGAAATACTGGTCGATCAACGGCTACGCCGGCGTCATGTCGCCCGGCGACGCCGTGCAATTGATGTTCACGAACAAGAAGTTGTCGATCTGGTCGGTTGAGAATGTCTTTCGCTGGTAAGGAGCTGAGATGACTGACGCACAGGTTGTTCGGGATTCCGAATCGTCGCTGACCACCACGCTGCACGTGACCTACGCCCTCCACGCGGTCGGCCTGGCCATTGGCGCGCTCGGCGCGGCTTCGGTGGTCGGCTCGTTCGTCTTCGGGTGGCCGTCGATCATTGCCGTCATCATCAACTACGTGAAGCGCGGCGACGCGCGCGGCACGTGGCTGGACAGCCACTTCGCATGGCAGATCCGCACCTTCTGGTTTGCGGCCGCATGGGCGTTGCTGGTGTTCCTGGTCGGCCTGCCGCTGACGCTGGTCATCGTCGGCTTCGCGGTGTGGGCGGTCGGATTCTTCGCGCTCGGCGTCTGGGCGATCTATCGCATCGCCAAGGGCTGGCTGGCGTTGAAGGATCGCCGGGCCGTTGCGTAACCGGTGATCAGAACAGCGTGACGTTGACGACCTCGCCCTTTTCGACAATGTCGGTCTGGGCGGGGATCTCAATGTAGCCGTCGGCCTGGGACATCGACGTGATGTCGCCGGAGGCCTTGAACGCCGGCATCGCCTGGCCATCGACGATGCGCACGGTGTAGAACTGGTGACGTCCGGTCGTGGAGACGATGCGCTGGCCGACCGGCAGCGTCACGGTGGCCGTATGCCGAGGGCCGAGGTGCGCGATGGCGCGGAGCGCCGGCACCACCAGCATGTAGGCATTCGAGAGGCACGAGGTCGGATACCCGGGCATGCCGAACATCGGTTTGCCGTTGATCGTGCCGAACACGGTTGGCTTGCCCGGCTTCACCGCAATGCCATGAAACACGATCTCGCCCTTCTTCTTCATCACATCGAGAATCAGGTCGCGCTCGCCGACCGAGCTGCCGCCTGAAAACACCAGCACGTCGCACGCCGAACATGCGTCGATCGCCTGCTCGAGCGCCTCGAGCGTATCCTGCGCGGTCGAGAACGGGACCGCTACCGCGCCGCCGTGCTCCTGGATGATCGTCGTCAGCGTGTACTTGTTGATGTCGTAGATCTGGCCGGGCTGCAGCTCTTGTCCCGGATCCGCAATCTCGTTGCCGGTGGAGAGAATCGCCACGGTGGGCTTCGCGTAGACCTCGACGTCGGCGGCGCCGAGCGCGGCCAATGCGCCAATGCGGCTCGGGTTGAGCACCTCGCCACGCGCGATCACCGTTTGCCCCACCACGATGTCGGCGCCCTGGCGGCCAACGTTTTGACGCGGGTATACCGGCGTCAAAACGCGCACGTCATTGCCGGACAACTCCGTTTCCTCGACCATCACCACCGCGTCGGCGCCTTGCGGCATCGGCGCGCCGGTGGCGATCTCGATCGCCGTGCCGGTGTCGACGGCGGTGGCCGGCACCTGGCCGGTGTAGACCTTGCCGACCACGCGCAGGACCCTGGCGTCGTAGCGGCTGGCGCCGAACGTGTCCTCGGCGCGGACCGCGAAGCCATCCATGCCGGCGCGCGCGAACGGGGGCACATCGCGCGTCGACTGCACGTCCGCAGCGGCGACGCGGCCGTTGGCATCCACCAGCCGCACGCGCTCGGTGCGCGTGATCGGCTTGCAGGCCTCGGCGATCAGCTGGCGCGCTTCGTCCAGCGGAATCGTTTCCTTGATTGGCTTCATAGACAGGCCAACGGGCCAACAGGCCAACGGGTCCACAGGCTGATACATCTCATCACTTTGCTGCCTGTTGTACCAGATGCGCCAGCTCCGGGACGATTAACTTTTCCATTGCCAGTCGCACCGCCTTCTCGGAGCCAGGCAGTGAAATCACCACAACGCGTCCGATGGTGCCGGCGCAGGCGCGGCTCATCATCGCGGCGGAACCGATGTCGGCGTAGCTGAGCATCCGGAAGAGTTCGCCGAAGCCCGGGAGGCGCTTGGTGAGCAGCGCGTCGATGGCTTCATACGTGCTGTCGCGGCTGGTCAGGCCGGTGCCGCCGGTGGTGATGATCGCGTCGACGTCAGCGATGACCGCCTGTTGGCGCACGAGCTCGGCGACGCGCGCGGGATCGTCCTTCTCGATCGCCTTGCCGGCCACGTGATGGCCGGCGTCGGTGAGCAGCTGGATGATTGCCGCGCCGGACGTGTCGGTGTCGTCGGTGCGCGTGTCGGACACCGTCAGCACGAACACGCGGACGCGCGCTGGCGCCACGGCTTTATGGCTCTCGCTGCTCACGGACTGATTATAGGGGGTGCGGCCGATGCTACGATGGCGCATGCTTCGAGGCTTCGCTGGTCTTGCCTGCGCCGTCATGCTGACCTTCACCGTCAGCGCCCAACAGCCGACGCTCGACAAAGCCGGCCGCGCGTGGGTCGACGCGACGCTGAAGAAGCTGTCGCTCGAACAGGTCGTCGGCCAGATGATCTTCGCGCCGTTCCAGTCCACCTACATGAGCAGCGACAGCGACCAGTACGAGCAGCTGGTCCAGCTGATTCACGGGTCGCACATCGGCGGGCTGATCGCCTTCGGCGGCAGCGAGCCGGTCCCCCAGGTCATGCTCAACAGCACTTATGGCGCGGTGATCCTCGGGCAGCCGATGGAGCTGGCGTCGATTCACAACCGGCTGCAATCGATTTCCAACCTGCCGCTGCTGACCTCCTCGGATTTCGAGTGGGGCGTGCAGATGCGCATCGCGGGCGCGACGAAGTTTCCGAGAGCGATGGCGTTTGGCGCGACCGGCGATCCGCAGCTTGCCTATGAGGCGGGGAAGGTCGTCGGCGCCGAATCGCGGGCGCTCGGCGTGCATGTTGAC
>DATMJU010000411.1:0-4068 GCA_035553795.1 Vicinamibacterales bacterium | reverse complement strand
TCCTTGATCAGGTTGTAAACGCGCGTGGCGGCGGCGAGATTTTCGCGGGCAACGCGAAGGCGATCGTTCGCCGCAAGGACCTGGAAATAGGCGTTGGCGACCGCCGCCACGGTCGTGAGCGCGACGACCTCACGGTCGAAGCGGCTCGCCGCGGCAAGCTCTTCCGCCGAGCGCAACGTCGCGCGATTCTTGCCCCAGAAATCGATCTCGTAGCTCGCAGTGAGCGACGTGCTGTAAAGCTGGCGCTCGGACCCGATCGAACCCGTTGTAACGCCGGACGATTGCGAGGAACGCGAGCGCGTGAAGCTTCCGTTCAGTCCAACCACGGGCAACAGTGCTGAGCCTGAGACGCGCGCATTCGCATCCGCCTGCACGATGCGGGCGACGGCGGCCGCGATATCCAGGTTGGAGGTGAGCGATTCCTCGACCAGGTCGGTGAGCTGTTTGGAGCGGAAGCCTCGCCACCAATCGACCGACGGCAACGCCGCCTGGGTGTTGCGCGAACCGGAGGTGTAGGCGGGCGGGATTTCGAGGCCGGCGTCCGGCCGATCCGCGCCGACGAAGCAGCCGCCGAGCAGCGGCGACAGGACGAGCATCACCGTGCCGAGGCGAAAAACAGGCCTCAACAACGCCGAACGCCGCAACTGGGACCGACGCATACCGGACCGCTCACGCCACTTGTGAAGCACTGGGCTGGTTCCCGGCGGCACCCACCAACCGCCGGACGAGCCAGAAAACTACCAGCCAATGCAGACACACCCCAACCGAAAGCGCCGCCCCCACAGCGCACATTGTGGACAAGTAAAGAGCGGCGGAACCATGTCCGGCCCCGCCGCTTCGCCTTAATTGGATTTAGTAAAAGCAAGTAGCCCGGATGGAGCGCAGCGCAATCCGGGATCGGATCGGCGGCGGCCCCGGGTTTCGCTTCGCTCCACCCGGGCTACGGCCTGCCGTGTTCGGATTCAGCAAACGCCGTCAGAGGTTTGTCGTCATTTGCCCTTGTAGACGATATCGAAAAGTCCCTCGATATCCTTGGGCGTCTTCGGCGCCGGGATGAACTTGTAGTCGAGCGCGTCCTTCAGCGAACGCTCGACGTCCTTGATCTCGGCGTACTGCATCGCCGCCTTCGGGTAGAACTCGTCCACGCCCTTCTTGGCGATGTCGCGCGGCACCTTCATGTTCTGCGCGAAGATGTCGATCGCCTTCGGGTCCGAGTAGCCCCACTCGATCGCCTTGGCGTAGGCCTGCATGAACTTCACGATCGCGGCGCGCTTGGTCTTGAGCGATTCCACATTGGCGAGGTTGACGCGGATGGTCTGGTTCAGAAGTTCGGTCGCCTCGCGGGCGCGCGCGATGATCCGGATCTTGCCCTCATTGGCGGCTTCCAAACCAAGCGGCACCACCGACCAGCCGACATCGACCTGACCGGTCATCGTCTGCGTGAAGCTTGCCGGCGCGCCCCCGACCGCGAGCGGCTTCGCCTTGGAGCCGGCCTGCCGAAGCAGCGTGAGGAGAATGAGGTTCGACGACGAGCCGGGCGAGGAGAACGCCACGGTCTTGCCTTCGGGAACGTCCTTCAAAGATTTGTACGGGCTGTCGGCTTTGACGTACCAGAACAGCTCGTGCGCGCCGGTCATCTGCGCGGAGATCACGCGCACCGGCAGGCCGTCGCCGTTCTTCACGTAGGCGCCGATGACACCGAGGAAGCCGTTGGAAAGGCCGATGTCGACGCTGCCGGACATCACCGCCGTCAACGTCTGTGCGCCGCCGTCCGTGTAGAACGGCTCGATCTCGAGACCGACCTCCTTGAAGAAACCTGCGACCTGGCCGAACTCGACCCACGATGAGTCCCAGAAGCCGCGTTGCGAGATCGCAACCTTCAACTTGTCCTGGGCGTATCCGGCGCCCGTCGCCGCCATCCAGATGGCGAGCGCGGCCAACATCATCCTACGCATGGTCTTCCTCCCTGAACGCCGCCCCTGAACGGTGTCTTTTGTGGCGGGATATTGCCCGCAAGGCCCTGCGGAAACAATCGCCTGAACGGCCGACTATTGCGTCACGAGGTCGCCGGTTGTGCGATGTCCGAACCAGGGCGTGGACCTCCGGCAGGGTGCAACTGCAGTTGTCCTGCGAGACGCTCCACATCGCGCTCTAGCCTGTCAACGCGCGTTCCGAGCGAGAGAACATACTCGTCTCGCGGGTCGTCCATGCCTTCCAGCACTTCGGCGAGCTGCGTAATCTTGATCCATAATTGCTTTAGTTTGGTCATGCTTGCCTCCGTATTTGGCTCATGACTTGATGCGCGCGCCGAACGTAGCTCCGCGCGAAACTGAAATTGATGCCAAAGGGGGCCGCCTCGGCTTCGCCAACATGTTCGGCCGGCGATTTGATTCGGAACCACGCAGCATAAAGCGCAGGAAGGAACAGCAGGATCAGCACCGTGCCGACGGCCGTGCCGCCAATCAGCGTGTAGGCCATCGATCCCCAAAAGACCGAGTGCGTCAGGGGAATGAAAGCCAGCACGGCAGCCAAGGCCGTCAGGATCACGGGCCTCGTGCGTTGCACCGTGGCTTCGATGACCGCGTGATAGTCGTCGAGGCCGGCAGCCCGATTCTCCTTGATCTGCTCGGTCAGGATCAGCGTATTGCGCATCAGAATTCCGGCGAGGCCTATGAGGCCGAGGATCGCGTTGAATCCGAACGGCTTGTTGAAAATGAGCAGCGCAGGCACGACACCAACCAGGCCAAGAGGTGCCGTCAGCATGACCATGGCCATCGTCGAGAAGGATCGCACCTGAAGCATGATGACGATCAGCGTGGCGGCGATCATGGCCGGGAAGACCTTGCCCAGCGCAGCGTTGGCCTTGGCGGCCTCCTCGATCGATCCGCCCATTTCGATGCGGTAGCCGGCCGGAAGCGATGCGATCAGCGGCTGAAGGGCCGCCATGATCTGCTTGGAAACCTCCGGAGGCTGGGTGGCCTCGTTGATGTCGGATCGGATCGTGATGACGGGCGTGCGATCGCGGCGCTTCAAGACCGGTTCTTCAAGGCGGACCTCCGAATGCCCGATCTGATCCAGCGGAATCTGGCGGCCGTCCCGGCTCATCAGCGAGAAGTCCACCAAGCGCGCCGGATCCAGCCGCTCACCACCGGCGCTGCGCGCCACGATCGGGACATTGCGGATGTCTTCACGGACCTGCGTGACGGCGACGCCGGTGAGGAGGAATTGGAGCTGCTGGCCGACCTCCGCCGGCGAAAGACCGATGAGATTCAGCCGATCCTGATCCGGGACGAAGCGGAGCACGGGTGCACGATTGCTCCAATCGCGGTTCGCTTGCCGCGCATCGGAAATGCCCCGCATGATGTCGAGGGCTCTTTCAGAGATCGCATAGAGTTGGGAAGGATCAGGCCCCATGACCCGAAACTCGACCGGGAACGGCGTGTAGGGTCCAAACACGAGCTGGGTGACGCGCACATAGGCCTCGGGTGCAAGTCCTTGTGACACCGCCTGTCGCAGCCGCTGCTTCAAGGCCTCGCGCGCTTCCGCATCGGGTGTGAGCACGACGATCTTGGCAAAGGCGGAGTCAGGCAGCTCAGGCGCCATCGCAAAGAAGAAGCGCGGAGCGCCCTGACCGACGTAGCTCGTGACGATCCTGGCCTCGGGCTGGCCGTGCAGCCAGTGCTCGAGCTTCTTGACGGTGTCGGTCGTCGTCTCGATGCTGGCGCCTTGCGGCAGGCGAACCTCCACCAGCACTTCGGGACGATCGGAGGTCGGGAAGAATTGCTGTTTAACGGCGCTCATGCCGACGACAGAAAACGCGAAAGCGATGCCGACGATCGCGGAGGTCAGGAATTTGTGGCGCACGGCAAGGGTGATGAGCCGTCGCAGACGCCGATAGTTCGGCGTGTCATAGATCGCGTGGTGGCCGCCTTCGACCGGCTTGATCGCGGGCAGCATCTTGACGCCGAGATAGGGCGTGAAGACCACCGCGACGACCCAGGAGACGATAAGGGCGAAGCCCACGACCCAGAAGATGTTGCCGGCGTATTCGCCGGCCGTCGAGGGGGC
>DATMJU010000410.1:0-3408 GCA_035553795.1 Vicinamibacterales bacterium | reverse complement strand
GACCGAGCCGGGCAAGAATTCACCGTACCGCGACCGCGGCGTCGACGAGAACCTCGACCTGTTCCGTCGCATGCGCGCCGGGGAGTTTCCCGACGGCGCGCACGTGCTGCGCGCCAGGATCGACATGGCATCGCCGAACATCACGATGCGCGACCCGGTGTTGTACCGGATTCGCCATGCCGATCATCACCGCACCGGCGGCACGTGGTGCATCTACCCGATGTACGACTTCGCGCATCCGCTGTCGGATGCCATCGAAGGCATCACCCACTCGTTCTGCACGCTGGAATACGTCGATCACCGACCGCTCTACGACTGGGCGATCGAGCATGCGGCGACCGCCGCGAAGCCGCGGCAGTACGAGTTTGCGCGCCTCAACCTGAATTACACCGTGATGAGCAAGCGCAAGCTGCTGCAGCTGGTCGAGCAGAAGCACGTCAGCGGCTGGGACGATCCGCGGATGCCGACCGTGTCGGGCCTGCGCCGCCGCGGCTACACGCCGGAATCGATCCGCGATTTCTGCGCGCGCGTTGGCGTGGCGAAAAAGGAAAACGTCATCGATGTGGGCCTGCTCGAGCACTGCGTGCGCGAGGATCTCAACCGCAAGGCGCCGCGGGCGATGGCGGTGTTGCGCCCGCTGAAGATGGTGCTGACGAACTACCCCGAAGGCCAGACCGACGAGTTCGAGATCGCCAATCATCCTGACAACGAGTCGCTGGGCCGCCGCACGGTGCCGTTCTCACGCGAGATCTACATCGAGCGCGAGGATTTCATGGAAGATCCGCCGAAGAAGTACTTCCGCCTGGCTCCGGGGCGTGAGGTTCGGCTGCGCAACGCCTATCTGGTCACCTGCACGCATGCGATCAAGAACGACGCCGGCGAGATCGTCGAACTGCGCGGCACCTACGATCCGGCGACGCGCGGCGGCGATGCGCCTGACGGACGCAAGATCAAGGCGACGCTGCACTGGGTCTCGGCCGCCCACGCGGTCGATGCGGACATCCGGCTCTACGATCGCTTGTTTACCGCTGAAGATCCGGAAGGCGCGGCCGCCAAGGACGGCGCGGATTTCACCACGGTGCTCAACCCGCACTCGCTGGAAGAGCTGAAAGGCTGCAAGGTGGAACCGTCATTGGCCGGCGCGGCAGCCGGCACGCGGTATCAATTCGAACGCCAGGGATATTTCGCCGCCGATCGCGACTCAACCCCGGGGAAGCCCGTCTTCAACCGCACCGTGTCGTTGAAGGACAGTTGGGCCAAGGCTGGTTCCTAGTTCCGGGTTCCGGGTTCCGGGGTGCTAGTCGGCGCCGGTTCCCTTGAAGCGGTCGTCCTCGTCGGCGAACAGCACGTTGAAGCTGGTGAGGGAACCGTAACATCCCGTGATGTATCCCTGGATCTTCAGCTTCTGATCGTCCGGCAACTCTGACGCGTTGACCTGCTGCTCCAGCGTGCGCAGGCGGTTACGCAGCATCACCACCTTGTTGAAGAAGGAGTCGATCGGCATCGCCTTCTCCTGCACGCCCGGCTTTCCCGGCCGCAGGACCAGCTGACCACCCCGCCACTTCTCTGCCGGCGCCACGGGAGTGAGCCCGCTTTCTTCACGGATGATGCGGCGAATCGTCGCTTCGAGATCGTTGTCAATTGGCATGGGTGTGGACGGAATGGATGGTGTGATCGCGCGCTGAGGCACGTGCTGGCCCGTTGGCCGGTGAGCCTGCTGGCCCGCTGGCCCGCTAGCCTGTTGGCCTGCTCGCCCGCTAGCCTGCTGCGGCCCGCCTCGGTAATTGTGTTCGCTGCGGCAGAAGTCGCACGCCACACGCAAGGGCTGCCCGTGCCCATCGACGACAATCACCGTGTGCATGCGATCTTCGTGGCATGAACGGCAGTGGTCTTCCACAGATTGTCCGGCTCGGTACTGGCGGGGCACGGTCATCGAAGACTACGATTCTAGTTCATGGCTTATTCGATTCGTCCCGCCACCATTGCCGATATTCCAAGCATTGTCCTGCACCGCGAACAGATGTTTCGAGAGATGGGCATCCCTGCCGAGTTCGAGGACATGGCGGCGGCAACCGAAACGTGGCTGCGCCATGCCCTGCCATCCAGGACCTACCGCGGCTGGGTGGCGGTTGCGCAGGACGGATCGATTGCCGCCGGCGGCGGTCTGATTGTCATCCCGTGGCCGCCCGGACCCATGACGATGGATCCGCGCTGCGGGTTCGTGTTCAACGTCTTCACGGAATCGGCGCACCGCAAGCAGGGTCTCGCTCGCCGCCTGATGGACGCGATGCATGACTTTTGTCGCGGTGAGGGCATCGAGCGCATCGTCCTCAACGCGAGCGTGTTCGGACAGCCGCTGTATCAGTCGATGGGCTACGTTCTCACCAACGAGCCGATGATGCGCATTCGCGTCACGTAGTCACTCGTGGCGCAATAGCGTCGACACGTCCACCCGCGCAGCCTTCATCGCCGGCTGGGTGACCACCAGGATCGAGATCAGCAACACGGTCAGCGCCGCCGAGACGAACGTCAGCGGATCGTTCGGCGCGACACCAAACAACTGCGACGCGATCAGCTCCGCGGCGCCCAGCGCGGCGGCCCCTCCAGCGAAGACGCCCACGACGGCGGGAGCCATTGCGCGGGAGAGCACCGATCGGATGATGCGTCCGCTGGTCGCGCCCAGTGCCTGACGGATCCCGAAGTCACGCCTCGCGTGTTGCACCGCCTGGGCGAGGACGGCGTAGAGCCCGCTGAGCGCGAGGATCAGCGCAAAGACCGCGAACGCACCCAGCACCAGCATGTTGAATCGCTGAATGGCAATGGTGCCGTCCACCAGCTCTGTTCCGGTCTTCAAGGCAAACGGCGGCACTTCGGCATCGAGTTCAGCCAGGGCGCGGCGGATACCTGGCCCGAGTCGGCCGCCCGCCACAGCCGTCGACAATGCAATGCTCAGCAAGCGCACGGGTTGATCGTTCTGATCGAACGGGATGTAGAAGGCCGGCATCGCTGGCCGCAACGGCCCGGCCTGGCGTGTGTCCGCGACAATGCCAATGACCGTAAGTGGTTTCGGGCTGCCCAGCCTGGAGAACGACCTGCCAATTGCCCGGCCATCCGGAAACAACGTCCGCGCCAGGGTTTCGTTCACCACCGCCACGGGCATCGCCTGCACTGAGTCTGTCCTGTCGATGAATCGGCCGGAGCGGAGGTTCATTCCCAGCGTGCCTGCATAGCCTGCGGTGACGGCATGCACGAGAGCCGGCTTGTAGTCAGGCCCAGTCGCCGTGTGGATCGAGGTGGACACAACGGCGGCAGTGGCTTCGCCGATGGGCGGTGCGGTCGACACAGCAGCAGCCTTCACCGACGGCAGGCTCTCGAGCCGCTGCAGCAGCGCATTCCCGAACGCTGCGA
>DATMJU010000409.1:0-9052 GCA_035553795.1 Vicinamibacterales bacterium | reverse complement strand
GAACAGCAGGATGGTCACTCTCCCGCCGCCTGTCGCCGGCGTGAGCATGGAGGGCACGCTAGGCAATTCCCCAATTGACCCTAGCCGCGTACGACGTGCACATTCGCCCGTGCTGCACTACGTGAGGTGAGCGCCGCGTTGCGGTACGCGACCTTGCCCATGTCCTGCGGCGCGTACGCGATCAAGCACGCAGGCACATCCCACAGGACGAGAAGGACCTATCCACATCGCGAACAACTACGCCATCCGGCACTTCAGTCTGGCTCGGCACGATCGTGCCGCGGTGCCGTGCTACTTGTGTGGCGTGGCTGGAGATCGCCGCCGCACTCAGCGGCGACGTGACGTCCATGGGCCGGCGAGCGAGCGCGCCGTGCGCTCGGTCCGGTCGTGTGACCGCCTAACTTGCCGTCCGATCGCGTAACTTAGTTGTGTGACCGGTTTGGGCGTGAGATGGCACTAATCCGCTCGGTACGGTTCGCGAGGTTCAGAACGCTGCGCGATGTGACGGTGGTGTTTCAGCCGCGGACGGTTCTTGTGGGCTCGAACAACGTAGGGAAAACGTCGGTGCTCGAAGCGCTCGAGGGCGCTTTTGGGATCGGCCGGCGCGGCTACGGTTTCTCGGAACAGGACACAACGAGCGGTGAAGATCCGAGCATCGGGTTCGAGATAGTCGTCGAAGTCGTTCCGTCGCAGGGAGACCAGTTCAGCGAGGACGAGCAGGCCATCTTTGCCACGCACATTGACCTATCTCAACAGAGGCAGCGACTTCTTGTGCGCGTCGTCGGACGGGTCGAGCCGGAGGACGACGTCTTTCGCGCCTACGTCGACTTCATAAAGGCGGACGGCCTTGACGACGGACGCGTGTCGCAAACGCAACGGCGCGCGCTCACGGTCGTAATGCTGCCGGCCACGCGCGACGCCCGCCGGGAGCTCGGTGACCGCACCGGGTTGTGGGGCCGCCTGACGAGCGACGTCGATGTGGCGCGCGACGTCGAGGAGCGGATCGAGCAACTCGGTCGCGAGTTCGGCAGGACGGTCGTCGATGAACTGCTGGGCGAAGAGTTGCGGGTGCGGCTAACCGACCGCGTGGCAGGGTCGGTTGCGGACGTGCTTTATGCCGATGAACCGGGCTCAGGGCTTGAATTCAGCTTGACCCCACTGGACGCCCAGCAGGCGCTTCGCCAAGTCGAGCTTCGCTTGACGACCCCTGGTCAACCGGAGTCGCGCCGGGTGGTGGACCATAGCCTGGGCACTCAATCGGTCGCGCTGTACGGGCTCTTCGAGGCCTACCTTGAAAGCGCGGGCATGCGGGCGCTGGCCGTTGCGGTGGAGGAGCCGGAGGCTCACTTGCATCCCCATGCAGTCCGCGGACTTGTGAAACGGATCAGGCGCTCTCCGTTTCAGACGATTGTTTCCACGCACTCAACGGCCGTGACTAACGAGGCCGATCCCCGCGAGATCGTCCTGTTACGTAGACGCGCGAGCGGAACAGTCGCGTCTGCGGTACCGCCGGGGTTCCTCAGTGAAGATGAGGTGCGGGTGATTCGGAGATACATCAGCGAGGTGGGTTCCGACTTCCTATTTTCCCGCGCCATCCTCTTTGCCGAAGGCCAGAGTGAGCATCTTGCGCTCCCCATCTTCGCCGCTCAACTCGACATCGACTTCGACCAGCTCGGGATATCGGTCGTGCCCGTGAGCGGGAGCCACTTTCAGCGTTTCGCCAAGCTTGTCGGGCCACAAGCTTTGACTATTCCTCATGTGGTGATCTGTGACCGGGATGCGGCCCGCCAGCTACTGATTGACCTCCGGGGATTGAACCGGCTTCCGACTGGGACTGATCCCGACGACCTAGACCGCTCACAGGCGGCCGCGGCCGCCGCTGGCTACTTCTGGTGGTCCGCCGGCACCTTCGAGCAGTCGCTGTTGGAGGCAGGCGGCGCGGCGCACTTCGTCACCGCGTTGATCGAGCAACGCGGTCGCCGCTTCTTAGAAGATGTCGCTGCCAAGATCGGAACATCGGACCTCGCCGATCCGCGTGTCGTGGACGCGGCGCTTCGCGGCAAGACACGCAAGCCGCAGATCAACCAGCGAGTCGCCGAGCTCTTCAGCGGCACGGCCGTCCCGACCGAGATCGTGGCTGCACTGCGTGCCCTCGAGGCGCGCGCCCGCGCTGAGGCTCACGCGGTAGCCTCGGTTGGCGCCGGCAATACAGTAGGGCGCACAGCCGAAGAGGAGTAGCGGCCTGCGCATCCTCGAGGAACAACTCGACCCGGAGCAGATGGAGTTGGCGATCGACGCCGTCAGTCGCAATCTGCTCGTGCTGGCTGGTCCGGGCACAGGAAAGACGCGGCTTCTGACGAACCTGGCCGCATACCATGTGCGCTCAACGCCGCGGGCAAGTTCGCGCGTTCTATGCCTGACGTTCAGCGTCGAAGCTGCTCAACAGATGCGGACTCGGCTGCGCAGCCGCGAACTCGAAGTGCGGGCGCGTGATCGCCTTCATGCCGTCAACTTCCATCAGTTCGGAGCAGAACTGCTGCGCGCCTACGGCGACCTAATCGGAAGAGCGCGCCAAACGCAGGTCCTTGGCAGGCACGAAACCGAGGAACTCGTCGGTGAGTTGATACATGAGCTGGGGATTCCGGCCGTTTCGCCATACGCCATGGCGAACAACGTCAGCGCAGTGCGCAATGAACGTTCGGCGCGGGATGTGCCCGCCCAAACCCTGCGCCGGTTCCTGGCCGCTTATGAACGCCGCAAGAGGGAGCTCGCTCTATACGACTATGACGACCTGATAATCGGTGCGGTCGAGCTGCTCCGTGCCCAACCCCGACTCGCATCCATCCTACAGACGGCTTATCGCCACGTGCTCGTGGACGAGTTGCAGGACACGAGTCGACAACAGCTTGAGCTAATCGCGCTGGTGACCGGTGAAGGGCGGTCCAGCTTGTTCGGTGTCGCCGACAACGACCAAATGGTCTACTCATGGCGCGATGCGCGGCCCGAGAACCTCACGGAGTTCGAAACCCGGTTCGGGGCCACAAGAAGACCGCTCTTGGGCAACTACCGATGTCCTCGTCACATCGTCGCCGCGGCGAATGCGATCATCGCTCCCGTCGCCGGATCCGACGGTGGCCCACGAGCGTATTCGCGGGTAACCGGCCGCGATGGCCAACTTCTGGTAGCACGCGCCAACTCTGAGTACGATGCGCCCGAACTCGTGGCTGACGTAGTAGCCGCAGAGCTCGAGCACGGCGTCCAGCCGGAGCGGATTGCGATTTTGCATGCCATCCGTCGCGGAGTGTTTGAGCCAATCGTGACGGCACTCGAACAGCGCGGCTTTCCAGTAGTCCAGATCGGGTCAGATATCCCCGGATCGTCGATGCTCGCCCGCGTCATACAGGCTGCCATCGCGTCGCAGCTTGATTCACATGACACGCGAGCGCGGGCGCGGCTCGCGCGACTAATCGGCGCTGCCGTCCTCGACGAAGAGGAGGGGCGAAAAATCATTGACTCGCTGTCGCGTGCTCAGTCGATCGACCAGACGCTTGATCAGTCGGCGGCCGTACTCGGCATCGATGCAAATGGGTCGGAAGCTATGCACGTCCGGCGAGTTTGCCTGCTGGCAGCGCGCGAGATGGGCGGCGCTACGGCGACCATGCTCACGCGCCTGCGGCTCGAGTGGCCGAGACTTGACGCCAGACTTCGCCGAGAGGCAGAGTCGGTCAAGGTCATGACGACGTTCGCCGCCAAGGGCCAAGAGTTTCAGACAGTCATTTTTCCTGCCTTCACGTTAACGATGACGCCCTACGTCCACCGGAACGCGCGCACCGACGAGGCTTGGTGGGCAGAGGAGCGACGCAAGCTGTACGTGGCGATTACCCGCGCCACCCATCGGGTGGTGTTTGTCCACTGGGGGGCGCCGTCCACATTTCTCTCCGAAATCCCAGCCGACATCCTGTCCCAGTGGCAGCCAGCGATCCAACATGAGCCGTGAGGCGCCTGCGGCATTGACACCGCGCTGGATCTACCTACCTATCACAGCAGCCGCGAGCTGATTCCGGCGAGCGCTGAAGGAGGAGACACGTGTACGAGCGTAGACGCGACCGAACGCCCGACGATGACCGACGACTATTGGCCCGGTTGGTACACGAGCAGCTTTGTGGACACGGGGCCGAGGAGCCGTGTGTTGCGCCGTTTGCCGAGTGGGACGCCGAACAGATCGCCGCCAAATTGGAGCAAGCAGGGTTTCGTCGTCAGCGGCGTGGCGACTTCCAGGCCGGGCCAGAGAGCGCGCCGGCTTAGGTCCTGTCTGCACGTAATCGCCCACTGGGCACGCGCGGCGCTTGAGTCGTTGAGCGGCCGCACACCAGGTTAGGGTGATCCCGGCACGGGCCAGCACAGGCGTGCAGCGCCCACTCGTCGCGCTCGACGTGGGAGACAGGCGTTCCGACGAACCAGCCAAGCGGGAGGGCATCGTGGAGTAAGCTCCAGGCCTCAGTAACTCCGTCACCGCCCGCCTCCCGTGAACGGCGAACGGGCGAGCGAGACGCCGGTCACTTCGGCGGCGCCAGCTGCGCGAAGTGCGCGTGCAACCTCACGCAGCGTCAGCCCGTCTGTGAACACGTCGTCGAAAACCAGGACGCGGTGACCGCGCACCCGGCCGGGGTCCGGGATGAGAAGGGCGCTCCGCAGCGGACCCTCTGCATTCGCACGCCTCTGCTGGTATGTCAGCCCGACCATCCGCGGCGTCGCCGCAGTCTTTACGACAGCCGCTGGTTCTTCCAGGTCGAAGGGCCACTGTCTGTACTGTTGCTCCTGCGCGGCGATCTCGAGGATGAGACGGATGTGGTCCCAAGCCCGGTGACTGCCCTCACCGGTGAATGCTGGGCTTGCGACAATCAGCCCAACATCGCCGAACTCGGCCTCGTGGCTGTCCAGGTAGCCCACGAGAATCCGCCCGAAGATGACAGCCCACCCGCGCTTGTCGTCGAACTTGTACCAGTTGATGGCCGTCTTCAAGACGCCCGTCCGCATCGATACCGCGTAGTTCCGAGTGAACCAGCGCTGGCTCATGCCACAGACCGGGTTCTTGCACTCATCTTCCCCATCCCGGAACGGCTGGTCGCGCACCCGGCACCGGCGCGCCTCCGGCGCCAGCGCCTCAAGCGTTCGCTGCGCGCATGCCGAGCACAACGCCGGCGACCCACCTTCCCGATACGGGCACAGCTTGCATCGCCCGAACCCAGCGGCCGACTGCAGTAGCTCGGGGATACCGGATGCCATGTGGGCGCTTACGCCAGCGACAGCGTCAGTTGCCGCCGCGCCTCGCTTCGCGCCTGGATCATCTGCGTCGACTGCAGGAGCGCGACGATGTCCTCGGGATTCTCGACCTGCACCGCACCTGGTCGCTCGAGGTATCGGCGTGCCCAGTCACGCGACATGACGAGGCTGCGGGGGAGAAAGACGCGACGGCCCTGCTCCAGGGCGAAGCGCGCCTGCAGTCTCGCTCCGCTGGTCCCCGACGCCTCAATGACGACCGTCCCCTGTGCCATAGCGGACATCGTCACGTTTCTGCGGGGAAACGAGCCCCGCGTAGGCGGGCTGTCCGGCCAGAACTGGGACACGACGGCACCGGTAGCTGCGATGCGGTCAGCGAGGCCCGCATTCTCGGGAGGGTATGTACGGCGGATGCCAGTGCCGATAACGGCGATCGTTCGGCCGCCGGCATCAAGGCATGCCTCGTGCGCCGCGGTGTCGATGCCCCGGGCAAGCCCCGACAGCACCGTGACGCCGGCAGCGACGAGCCGGGCGACGAGGCGGCGAGTCCGTGCTACGCCCTCCTCGCTGGCGTCCCGCGTGCCGACGACTGCGACAGACCATGCATCGTCGGGGTGAAGGGACCCGCGATAGAACAGGAACGGCGGGAGGTTGTGGATGGTCCGCAGATTGGCTGGATAGTCGTCGTCAAGCACGGTTGTCACGCGGATGTCACCGGCCGCGTCGACGGCGGCCAGCATCTTGGCAACGTCGTCGCGGTACCGAGGCAGTCCGCCGATATTCGCGCGCAGGGCGGCAACGGCATCGTCCGCCTCGGGTGACCGCTCGGACACGCGCCCGTCGTGCAGCGCCTCGAGTCCGCCGCGCTGCGCCTCGCGCGCTACGAGGTGCCACGGCATGCCAGGGATGCGGCACAGCGCCATGAGTGCCACGGTCTCGCTCACTTCGCTGTCTCACCTACTGCGTTCTAGAACGGATGTTCGGTTAGACGCGTGCCACGTTGCATGACACAGCTGCGCCTGTCAAGCCTACTCGCATCATGCCCGGCCTCGCCCGTTCACCACGCGTTCATGAGCACTCCGGTTCGCCGTTGCATCGCCCTGCGCCGCGCTGCTCGGCGGCCCAGGACGCGGGGTAGTCGACGCACGGCCGCTCGTCCTGGCGGAGCAGCCACCTAGCGCGCTCGTACATCCGCCGGCTGGCGTCGCGCCACCCCTGCCAGTCGTCGGCCGACATTGCAGGCGGGCGCCCGGACACAAGGTGCTGTCGCCCGGAATCGGCGTTCTGCAGTTCGGGCACGGCCACAATTGCTGGGGCTGTGATGGTTGCGCTGGATCCAAGACCCTCCCCTCTACGTCACTTCAGACTAGAGGCGAGCGCGAGCCCGTGTAGCCCTGCGTGACTGTCGATCTCCTTCAAGTGGAGCGGCTGAGGTGGTGATGCAGCTCGAGTATGCCTAGGAGCACACGCAGCGAGCGCCGGCATGTCGCGACGCGTCTTTGCTGGTTCCTACTCCCCACCCGCGCCGCCTGTAGCACCGCCACCGCTAGGAGTGTCTATTGATGACTCGGCGGCCGAGTCCGTTGGTGAGGACGGCCCCTCGACGGCTACCCTGGTAAATCCGCGTTGAGTCTCGGCCCGCGCCGCCCGGACGAGCAACTTGACCGAGTCCTCAAGTGGCGATCCCATGACGTGCTCGCGCTCGTTAATCGCCTCGAGTAACCGTTCCAGCCGTTCTTCAGAGTCACCGTTCACGCTATGCCACTTGGCGAGGTCCGCCTTTGTGTTGATTCCAGCAAGGCTGAGCAGATTGGTGATCGAGAGCGCATCAGCGCTGAACGGCTTCACGGCGCTGCACTCCACTGGTGGCTCCTTGGTCTCTCCGCTGGGTTGCGTCAACGTTGTCTCGGGATTGCCGTCCGCGGCGCGCTCATGCTGGGAATCCGTCTGGGAGTCCGGCGATTGCTCACATGTCGCGGCCCCGGATTCGGGGCCCGATTCCGGGGCAGTACAGCCGTGCTCGGCGATGAACGCAATTTCCGCTAAGTGGGCCCACTTAGCGACCGTCGCGGTGGGTACACCCGTGGCCTTAGCGACATCCCTCCGGCCGTCAGCGGGTCCCGTCTGCCTCAGAAGGTCGGCGACTGAGCTGATACCCACGGCCGCGAGCCTTTCGGCGTGCGTGGGGCCTATGGAATCGATCGTCGCCAAGGGAGCGCGCGAGTTCCCGGTCCGCACTGTCCGCCTAAACCCGACCGGGTCTTTGCGACGCGCACTCTCGAGCGACGGGTCCTTCCGAGCCCATGCCGCAGACCGGCCGGTCTCAAGGCCGCGGCGCAAGAACGCTCGGGCGTGACCTTCCGAATCGTCCTCGGACTGCCGTTCCGGCGTGATCGACTCTGCCGGCTTACCTATCTGCGGCTCGAGCGACCCGCTTGCATAGCAAGCCAGGTTATAGGCGACCCTCGGGGGCTGCAGGTGCGACGAACCCACTAGTTCGGCCAGCCACTCCTCTAGGGCTGTGGTCGAGACCGTGCGCTCTCCCAGATCGGTCACGATGTCTTGGACGGTACGCCTCCCGCTTGTCATCGCCGCCGCACCGCGTCGGCGTAGAGCGCGAGCGCGCCGTTGCGGGCAACGACCAGAAAGCGGACGAGGTCGGCATACTTACCGCCCAGACGCGTTTGAGCGTCGCCACCGAGAAGCGATATCGTCTCGTCCGCCTTCTTCGCCACCTCCAGCGACTTCGCCTTTGCCTCGGTCAGATCCGTCGGCGCGCTGTCTGAGCTTTCCAGCCATCTATGGATGTGCGCGGCGGCCAAGTTGTACGATGCCCGATACCACAGGCGATCAAGTTCGCAGGGTGACGCATCCACAACGGCTTCATCAGTCACTTCTTCGACCACTGCCTTGAATCGTTGTACCGCTGAATCGTGATCAAGGGCCAACAGGTCCAAGACGCCGAGGTTGAAGGTCGCTCCGCGGTTCCTGGGATCGCGATCCAAGGCGCGGGCATACACGGACCGAGCCTCGCCTAAGCGTAGTTGCTGCTGCAGCCGCGACCCGATCAGGAATAGTGCGTAACTTTCCCAATCTTGGGTAATCAGCTGAAGCCGCTCCTCAACGCCGATCTGCTCCATGAGGCGATAGACTAGCCATGACGCCGCGACAAGCGTCATTCGATGAAGCCTCTCCGCGTCCGCCGCTTCGTGGTCGCCGTCCTCGAAGTAGTCGTGTTCCCAAAGAGTCGCGATCGAAGTGATCTTGGTGTCTGAACTGTTGAGTGAGATGGTGACCCCGAAGCCGCGAGCCGTGGCTGCGTGCGCCGTGACCGAAACCGTGCTTATCCGACCCGGAAAGTAATTCGCTACAGATGTCAGCAGGCCCAGCTCCTTTGGCAAGTCGACATCCTTGGGGAGCTCGATGTCCTTGTCATTGCCAGTCACAAAGTTCAGGCCGGATCCGGCGCCTTCCTCTTTGAGTCGGTGCATCTCCGACAGAAGAGCGCCGGTCATTGCTTGGCTCGGACTGCCATCCGGCCCGAGAACGTCCTTGATCAGGAGTCTGGGTCTGATAAAGCGCAACGCGACGAGGTATATGAGCCGCGCCGCAACCACTAGTACGACAACGGCCAGCACGAGCGCGCCGACATCGATGAGTTCCGGGAAAGTCATCGTATTCGCCAGCTTGGTCGGAGCTGCCTATCCACGAAGGCTCCGATGAGCACAGTCGGCCTACGGTGTAGCGGTAGGACTGGGGCTCGGCGAGGAGT